>DAOVQA010000027.1:0-9696 GCA_030628925.1 Candidatus Bathyarchaeota archaeon
ACACGCCTAATGAAGGAGTGTTAACGGTGAACGTTGAGCTTGTACCGATAGCGTCACCAACCTTTGAGCCTGGACCCCCAAAAGAAAATGCAATAGAGCTAGCCAGAGTTGTTGACAGAGGAATACGGGAATCAAAGGCAATTGACGTGAAAAAGTTGTGCATTAAACCCGGTAAAAAAGTGTTTATTGTTTTCGTGGATGTTTACGTACTTAACCACGATGGAAACCTAATAGATGCTTCAGCATTAGCCGCCCTCGCAGCTTTACTTAACACAAAGATGCCTAAATATGAGATAGAAGAAGATGAAGTGAAAATAAAACCAGGTTACACCCAGCTCCAGATGAGAAAACATCCGATAGCTGTAACTTTCGCAAAAATAAATGACAAACTCATAGTTGACCCCCAATTTGAAGAAGAACAAATAATGGATGCCAGACTCACCATAACAACTGAGGAGAACGGCAACATATGCGCGATACAGAAGGGAGGCGCCGGATACTTTACACCGAAACAAGTATTAGAAGCAGCCAAAACAGCTAAAGACAAGGCTGAACAAATCCGTAAAAAACTAAACTGGTGAAAAACACGTGGGAAAAAAAAATGAAAAAGGTCGGCCCAACACGCGGATTCGGCTCCCGCTACGGAGCCACAGTTAGAAAACGCTACAGTAAAATAGTTAAGGAAATGAGAAAGCCCCACCCATGCCCACAATGCGGGCTTCAAAGAGTGAAAAGGATAAGCGTCGGCATTTGGAAATGCAGAAAATGCGACTTCACGTTCACCGGAGGCGCCTACACTCCAACCACCAAGCTTGGAATAGTGGCAAAACGTGTAGCTAAAGGAGCAGTTGCAGAACAGCAATAGCCACCCGCAAGGAAAACGAGAAAAGCACTGTTCAACTTTAGTGATTGAGACATTGGTCGAAAAACCACTTATACTATTAACTACCTCACGAAGTCCCACAAGGGACACAAGAACATTTTGTAGAGATCTCTCAAACACTTTTCCAAACACTGTACGAATCAACCGTGGCAAACTAAGCCTTGACGGAGTAGCTGAGAAAGCACTAGAGCTTCAAACAGAAAAAGCAGTGATCATCTGTAAATGGAGAGGAGGCTCAGCGAAAATTCAGCTTCTTAGAGTAGGCGAGAACGGGTTAAATGCTATCCCACCATTAATTTACGTGAAAAACATAATGTTGCGTCGAGACTTCGCAGAGAAAGTTCCCAGACGAAGAAAAGTAAACTCTGTTGTAATCACAGCCTCGCAAACGATTTCCTCAGAAGCCAAAAGACTTGAAGATGTCCTTTCGCAATTCTTCAACATACCAATTCTTTCACCTAACGAAACGCGTAATGGAAAATATGATGCGACAATGCAGATCTCAGCAAACTCGTCAAACCACATAGTCATCACGTTTAAACTCACCCCAGAACTTGTTGAGGTTGGTCCGCACATCACAATATCCCATTTGGTCTGGGAGCTAACCTCATGAAAGCCAACGCCTTTATCCGCTTGAAGCTTCCTTCAGAAAGACACTTGGAAATCGTTTTGAACGCTTTGAAACCTGAAGCCAAGAAGGCTCCAACGAAACGTTCCCGAACGATTTTGAAAAGGCAAGACACATCTTTGATTTTGAAAATTGAAGCCGAGGATACCGTTGCTTTGCGTGCAACAGTGAACACCTATCTGAGATGGATAGACACATTGAGAAACGTCTTGGAAGTCCTACAGAACATTTCTCAACAGCAACCCAATGTTGAAAACTAGAAAGATCTAGCAAATGAACGAGCAGTGTGTTCTCACCCAGAGAAGCATAAAAAAACGTTGCAGCTATTTGCGCATTTTCATGAAACCAACATCCCTTAGCCTCCTAGCACTTGAAAGTTTCAGAGAAATACATGATCATCATGAGCTAGCCAGAAAATACTTAATTAATGGCTTTGGCGTATTGCTGTGCAGATGGAAGGGAATGTAAGTGAGTGACGAAATCTCGAAACTTCCGCCTCATATTCAAGAACGTTTACTAACACTTCAACAGCGACAACAAACTCTTCAAACGGTCTTGGCACAAAAACAGCAAGTAGAACTTGAACTAACAGAAGTTGAGCAGGCTCTAAGCGAACTACAGGAAATAGCGGACGACACAGTAATATACAAGGCAATAGGCTCGCTACTGATAAAAGCTGAAAAATTAAAAGTAACAGCCGACTTGAATGAACGAAAAGAGCTACTTAACATGCGAGTTCAAGTTCTTGGAAAGCAGGAGGGACGTCTACGGGGACAATTGAAGGATTTGCAGACTAAACTACAAAAAGACTTAAGCCCTATTTCTCCTTCCTAGCCGCAATCCCTTCGGTGGACAGCTGTGGAAGAACTTGGCATTCCAGAGTTAAATGCCATACAAATTGAAGAGCTCTGCTCAATTGTTGAGAAAACCGCTAGGGAATACGTACTGTCAAAGGTTTGTTCAAAAAGAATAGAAGAACTAGACACAAGCGTGGAAATTGAAGGAACGAAACCTGTGACGCTCATGATTGACGTTAACGTCTCTCTATCACCATTAATGAAGAAAATTGATGTGCAAAAGCTTGTAGACGAAGCAGTAAAAGAAGCTTTCACCTCAGCTGAAATTTACTTGAGGCAGTTAACATGTCATTCCAAGAGATAACCAAAATTCTAGACAAGCCAGGCACTGAACTTGTAGTTTTATTATGTCACCACAATGCTGACCCAGACGCCATTTGTTCAGCTTATGCCTTCAAAAGCCTGATAAAAAATTTTAGACCGAATCTTGAAGTTCAAATTGGAGCATCTCACGGAATAAGCCGGCTTTCAAAACACCTCCTCAAACATTTACCCATAAAAATAGAAACACAACCTAACGTGGAAAATTCTGATGTAATAGTCTTACTAGACACGAACACGATTCAGCAATTAAATAATTTAGCTGAAAAAGTCAAAAAGTCACAGGCACCAATCATAGTTATCGACCATCACGCACCCCATCCTGAAACAAAGCAAATAGCAGAACTATACATAACAAACGAAGAAGCTTCCTCAACATGCGAAATTATTTACAGCTTATTCAAGCAGATGAAAGTTAAACCCGGTGAAAATGAAGCAAAAGCACTGTTTTTAGGCATCGCATTCGACACACGCCATTTCATCATAGCCAAAACATCCACACTGAAGACTGTTGCAGAACTCACCGATGTCGGCGTAAACGCACAAGAGACTTTGCCTTTACTATCAATACCGATGGAAACTCCAGAACGCGTAGCAAGACTAAAAGCCTCCAAAAGAGCCAACATCATCAAAATCAACGAATGGATAATAGTTTTTTCACATGTCAGCGCCTACCAAGCTTCAGCAGCAAGAGCAATAATCGAATTAGGCGCCCACGTCGCAGTTGTAGCTGGAGATAAAAACAGAAAGTTAGATATTAGCTTACGTTCAACTCGCGACTTCTACAAGAAGACAAATATCCACCTTGGCAGAGACATAGCCAAACCTCTAGGGGAACACTTTCACGGTATGGGTGGCGGACATTCCACAGCCGCCGGAGCCAACGGAACAGGAGACATTGAAAAAGGACTTGACCAATGTTTAGGGCTTCTAAAGGAAAAATTAACCAATAATTAAGTAGCTACTCTTAAATGAGAAAATGAACCCGCTTACAAGTAGGCAGGCACAATAATCATGGCAATAATTGAAACGAAGAACCTCACATACATCTACCCTAACAGAACAGCACCATCAATCAAAGATGTATCTATAAAAATTGAAAAAGGAGAATTCACCCTAATCACCGGTCCAAGCGGATGTGGAAAAACAACTCTTTGCAGATGCTTTAACGGATTAATCCCACATTTCTACGAAGGTTCAATAGAAGGGGAAGTAACAGCCGCCGGACTTAAAGTCATTGAGCATCCAATTTGTGAACTGGCAAAACATGTAGGGCTCGTTTTCCAAAATCCAGAAAACCAGCTTTTCGCACTATCAGTAGAGAAGGATGTAGCTTTTGGACTAGAAAACCTAGGAGTTCCAAGAGACGAAATGCGCAAAAGAGTAGACTGGGCACTTAACCTTACTGGCATATACGATCTGAGGGAGAGAGCACCCTATGAACTTTCAGGCGGACAACAACAGCGAGTGGCAATTGCATCCGTTCTAGCCATGCAACCAGAAGTAGTAGTCCTTGATGAGCCAACATCCTTTCTTGACCCTTTGGGTGCAAAAAAAATATTTGAAGTCATTTACGATTTGAACAGAAAACTTGAGGTCACCGTTGTACTTGTTGAACATAGACTTGACCTAACTGCAAAATACGCAAATCACATAATCATAATGGATTCCGGAAAAATCGTTCTCGACGGAGAACCACGAAAAATTCTAAGCTCTGAAGAAGCCCGCCTAATCGGAGTTGGGATTCCAAAACCAACACGCCTATACCAGATACTTCAAAAGGACGGAATAAACCTTGGCAGCACAATCCCATTGTCTTCAGATGAAATGGCAGCCACGTTAAGGAGAGTCCTAAAAGCTAATGATCGAAGTTAAGGATGTTTATTTCACATATCCAAACGGAGTAGAAGCACTAAAAGGCACATCTTTAACAATAAAAAACGGCGAGTTCCTAGCATTAATGGGTGAAAATGGTGCAGGAAAAACAACTCTGGTTAAACATTTTAACGGATTGCTCAAGCCGACCAAAGGAAACGTATTTGTTGACGGAGTGAACACAACAAAAGTCAGTGTCGCAGCCCTTGCTAGAAAAGTTGGATTCGTCTTCCAAAACCCGGATAATCAGCTTTTCAGCGAATCAGTTGAGGAAGAAATAGCGTTTGCCCTAAAAAATTTCGGGTTCAAAGAAAAAACAATAAGAAAACGCGTAACATGGGCTCTAAACCTTCTTGATCTAACACGATACAGAAAAACCTCACCTTTCATGCTAAGTGGTGGAGAAAGGAAGCGTGTAGCCCTAGCTTCAGTTTTGGCGTGGAACCCGAAAATACTGATACTGGACGAACCAACCATAGGACAAGACTACCAACAAAAAGAGAAACTTCTCCAGTTCATCCTTCAAATGAAAGCTCAAAGAAAAACCATAATCATTGTCACACACGACGTAGAGTTCGTGGCTGAATGCAAACCAAGAGTTTTGTTAATGCGGCAAGGAAAAATAACGGCTGATGGTAAGGCACTAGAGGTGCTTACAAACCCTGAAATCCTAACATACACATCAATTGTACCACCGCAAATAACTCAGATATTCCTTCAACTCTCCGATCTCAGCCTATCAGAGGAAGTTATTGACGTCTACGAAGCACAAAAAAAATTGCTCAACGTTTTGGAGAAAAGAGCAAAATGAGCGTCTTTGATGGACTCAAATTTCGAAGGGTCTACTCCCCCATTCATAATCTAGACCCAAGAATAAAATTTGTCTATGTATGCGCAATTTTTGCAGTAGCAATAGTCTACTGGAAACTACTACCCCTAGCAATACTCTTTTTAATACAAGTTCCATTCGTCATCCTAGCTCGTGTTGAACGCGAATGGATCCGTTCCATGCGGGGAGCAGCACTCTTAGCCACAATAATCTTCTTAACCAACTTCATATTTTCATTCATCAACGCCGGCTACATAGTTACAGCCTCTAACTTAGAATATGCAATAGCCATGACTTTACGCTTCATAGTTCTCATCGAGTCCTTCTCAGTTTTCTTCCTCACCACATCACCAGACCACTTAGGCTTAGCTCTTGAACAAACACGAGTGCCTTTCGAGTTCTGTTTTGCCTTCACAACAGCTGTACGCTTCGTCCCTGTTCTAGCTGAAGAAGCCCAAACAATTATGGATGCCCAGAAAGCAAGGGGATTGGAGCTGGAACGTGGAAACTTTCTGAAAAGGATTAGGAATTACATTCCTATTCTCATACCTTTGATTGTGAGTGCAATTCGCAGAAGCCTTGAATTGGCTGAAACCATGGAGTCCCGTGCGTGGGGCGCAACCAAAAACCGCACAAACCTTTACACGCTTAAGTTGCATAAAGGCGATCTCGTTTTGATAGCGGTAACAGGTCTAGTCTTGTTAACCGCAATCTATGTCCGCGTATTCCTAACAATCCCATCTTTAAATGACCTTTTAGGAGGATTTTTTTATACCGCAAGGTTTTTAATATAGGCGTTTGTGTAAGAGTTTTCCGGAGCTTGAAAAAAGTTGGAATGGCTGAAGGCTGCAGCAAATGAAATTGTCTCTGGGATAAAACGTTCCATCGAAGAACTTGACGTAAAAGAAGTTGAACGACTCATCGAGCTTCTGCTTAGAGCTAAGGACAAAAAAATTTTCGTTGTAGGCATGGGAAGAAGCGGATTTGTCGGCAGAGCCTTCGCCTTACGCTTAATGAATCTAGGCTTTGACGTCTACTTTCTAGGTGAAACTATAACGCCCGCCGCGAAAGGAGAAGACTTGCTGATAGCTATTTCGGGTACAGGAGCCACAAAGATGGTTCTGACAGCAAGCAACGCCGCCAAAGAAGTTGGCACAACAGTAATTGCTGTAACCTCGTTTCCAGAGTCTCCTCTGGGTCAGACAGCTGATCATGTAGTAATGGTTAAGGGCAGAACAAAGATGGGCTGGCCTAGAGAGGAAGATTATCTAGCTAGGCAGCTTGTTGGTGAACGTGAACCGCTAACTCCTCTCGGAAGCATTTTTGAGGATAATTGCATGGTCTTTTTAGATGGCTTGATTGTGGAGTTGATGCATCGATTAGGCCGGACTGAGGAGGATTTAAAGCGTAGACATGCATCAATAGAGTAGAAATAGCAATTTGGGGCGTGTAAGACATTCGTGCGAAGTGGAAAAAAAAGAAGATGCGCAAAAAGAAAAGGCAAAGAAAAAGAAGACGCGCAAGATACAAGTAAGCTCATCAATCAACAGACTTTTTAATGTTTTTTTCTACTTTTCCTGCCAGTTACATTCTTAAGAGCTAATCACACGATATTTGCAGTTCCTACATTCTTGTAGGGAGAGTTAAGTCAGGCTAGAACCCAAAATGCCTAAGTTGAACCACGCTTCAAGACAAGAACACACGCTTTGCATCCAAGACCTATGTTCTGATTTAAGCAGCTCAGTATTGTGAACACCTCCAACGTTCTTTGCTTTTATTTCTGTGTGCAGAACATTACCAGAATAGCCAAGCTTTGCTGCTTTTTGGCTGTTTCCGCAAAATTCTCTAGAAAGCAACATGGTCAAATTCCACAGCCTTCAATTCAGCTATCTTCACATGTCAGAAAGCCTAAATGGAAAACGCGTACCAGAGCACTCCGTATATTCAACGACACACGGACAATTTGCTTAACATCCTTGAATCATTTAGCCATTCTAAACCTAATGGCGCCAACATTCACACCTAGAGTGATTGCAAGCCTTCTCGCTTTTTTCTCAAAAACAACACTACAGAAATCGCGAATACAGACACGCGCGCGCACGAAGGGTTTGTTTGCCCACGCAATTGCTTTGCCGATGAAGAAACTAGGGCTTTTTGTGTTTGTGTGGTTGATTTGCTGTGTAAGAAATGTCGGTTTTTTGGTCATGTAGTATCCGAAATTCGCAGTTTTTGAGATAATCAATGTTAAGCTTGCTAAAGATTAAACGTGCATATAGCTTATTAAGACTTGCTACACAGTATATCAAGGCTTCACAGTGTACTCTAAACGAAAAACAACAACACAGTGATGGTGAAAGCATATGCCTAAAGCTTCCAAAACAGTAGAAAAACCAGCCTTGGGAATACTTATAACTGGCAGAAGTAAAAAACCAGCGGTTTTCAGAGAAGTCTATCCCATACAAGAACCTTATGTATATGCAGCAATAGTCAAAGACCCAAAAACACAGAAAATAACGTATGAAATCATAGAGCCAACACTGCAAAAAAACGAAAAACAACAGTTAAAGGAAATAAAGACGTACCTGAGGATAGAAGTAGACGTAAACCTAAAAGAAATAGAAACACAAGAAAAGGCGAAAAACTATCTTAGAGAGAAAGCGAAAGAAACAATTGAAACACACCGAATAAAAATTCCAAAAGAATCAATCGACAAACTCGTATACTACATAATACGCGATTTCATAGGCTACGGAAAAATAGACCCATTAATGAAAGATCACCTGATAGAAGACATATCAGCAGATGGTGTAAACATACCAATTTATGTTTGGCACAGAACACACGAGTCACTACCAACAAACATAGTATTCGAAACTGAAACTGAACTAGACTCCTTCATAATTCGATTAGCATATTTAGCAAGCAAATCTATCTCCATAGCATCTCCAATGCTAGACGGATCACTCCCTGATCGAAGCCGAGTACAATTAACATATGGAAATGAAGTTACCACAAGAGGCTCCACATTCACAATTCGACGCTTCAAAGTCGACCCATTGACAATTTCAGATCTGATAGCGTTTAATACAGTTTCCTCAGAGATGGCAGCCTACTTGTGGTACATCATAGAAAATAGAGCCTCAATTATTGTGGCTGGCGGCGTTGCAGCTGGAAAAACAACTATGTTGAACTGCTTATCTATGTTCATAAAGCCTGAAATGAAAATAGTAAGCGTAGAAGATACACAAGAGCTTAACCTTCCCCATGAGAACTGGATACCATCAGTTGTGAGATTAGGCTTTGGACATGAAAACAAAAAGAGCGGAAGCATAACCCTCTTTGACTTGTTGAAAGCAGCTGTGAGACAAAGACCGGACTATATTATTGTGGGTGAAGTCCGAGGAGAAGAAGCCTATACACTTTTTCAAGCAATGGCGACAGGTCATCTCGGAATGAACACTATACACGCGGAATCAGTTGAAGCTGTAATAAACCGGTTAGAATCCGAACCCATGAATATCCCGAGACCCCTCATAGCAATGACCGATGTTGTAATGGTTATGGCAAGAACAGAAATAGAAGGAAAGCCAGCAAGAAGAGCAATCACAACAACAGAAGTCTTGGCACTCGACCAAGAGACGAAAGGAATACCGACCGAAGAGGTTTTCAGCTGGAACCCAAGAAAGGACAGGTTTATCTTTTCAGGTCACAGCAGCCTTCTAGAGAGCCACATGAAAAAATCCGGTGTCACTGATCAAAAAATCAACCGTGAGTTACACCGTAGAGAAATTGTTTTAGAATGGATAGTTCACAAGGGCATCCGCCGCTACACCGACGTTGCAAACGTGATACGAGACTACTACGCTAACCCGAAACGTGTTTACCAGAAAGCCAGAGTGGGACTGAAATGAAAAAAAGCAAAATCCCAGAAAGAATCAAGAGGCTTTCCAAATACTTCAAAACAAAATTTAACCCAAAAAATCCAAAAGAAACATTCAGACTTGCACTTGAAAAACCTCATTACATGGCCTATCAGCTTATCAGAAGAAAAATTGACCGTGTTCTGCCACTTTTCAGGGATTTGGATTCAATCTTGCAGAGATCTGGGTTGAAAATCAGTTGCAGGGATTACATCAGCCTAGCAATTTTTGCCACAATTCTAATTTCGCTTGCTTCACTATCGGCTATTCCTTGCTTGCTCATTTTCGCTTTCAACGTTCCTTTTGTTCCCGCGTTCTTGTTTGGCGTCGGTGGAAGCCTCTTTGCAGTTGCATTTTCAATGACTGGCTTCTATATTTACCCG
>DAOVQA010000155.1:0-3528 GCA_030628925.1 Candidatus Bathyarchaeota archaeon
AGGCTGGAAAAATGATTGTGCGTGGATTCTCATCTACAACCGCCTGAAAGAAAGGAACAAGCTTGACTTGTTCAGGAAGTTTAGGATTCCTCGGGATTACAGGATTTCAGAGCATCCGCGGGAATTGGGTGGTGAAGTGGCGGAGAAGAAAGAAGAATTTGGAAAGGTAGAGGAGATAGTTGGCGGAGCCTTCAAGAGGGAGACGCATAGTGAGTTAATGAAGCAGATATCGGCAGGTAAGTTTGTTTTTACTGGGGAGCTTGAGCCTGTGAAGACGACGAGTCTTCATGAGGTTCTTGAAGGAGCAAAGGTTTTGAAGGGTCATGTTGTAGCTGCCAATGTTACTGATAATCCTACGGCTTTTGGTTATATGAATGCTCTTGTGCCGTGTTACATGATTCAGAGGGAGGTAGGGTTGGAGGCTGTTTATCAAATGACTGCTCGCGATCGGAATCGTTTGGCTTTGTTGTCTGATGTTCTGGCGGCTGGTGCTTTAGGGATCAGGAATATTCTGGTTTTAACGGGTGATTATACAACGGTTGGGGATACTCCTGGGTCTAAGCCTGTTTTTGATTTAGATTCTGCGACTTTTACGTACATGATGCGCAAGGTGATTGATGAAGGAGTGGATTTAAAGGGTAATAAGATTGAGGATCCGCCAAAGTTCAATATTGGCATCGCTGCCGCTCCGAACGCCGATCCTTTGGAAGCAGAGTTACTGAAGATCGAGAGGAAGGTCAAGCTTGGCGTTGATTTTATACAAACTCAATGTGTTTACAGTGTGGAACAGGCTAAGCGTTTTGCGGATGCAGCAGCTTATCTTAAGACTCCGATATTATTTGGTGTTGCGCCCTTCAAGTCAACGTCGATGATGAAGTGGATGATTAAGTTTGTGCCAGGGATAAAGGTTCCTGAGGATGTGAAGCAACGTCTTCGCAAGGCAAAGGAGAAAAGCAAGGATGCGTTTCGAGAGGAGAACATTGAAATCTTTGGTGAATTGCTTCGTGAAATTCGCAAGACGACTAATGCTGCGGGGATTCACATGATGGCTATAGGCTACGAGTGGATTGTGCCGAAGATCATTGAGAGGAGCGGAATAGCCTAGAAGATAACAGTTTTGTCGCATGTACGCAGAATTAATAGTTGAAAGCCACCATAAGTTATTATGGGTTTCAATCAAGTGTTTAACAAAAGATGAGAGTAGATGTCTAAGAAGGGTGAGAAGTCTTCAAGTCTCAACACATTCCAGCTATTGGCAGAAACAATGGAAAAAGAGAGAAGAAATCGGAGGGAGGAGCTCCTAGCACCCTTAGGCATTAAGGAGTTTTTTCTTGATGGAAGTATATCTATTGACAAGCGAACCTGTCAAGGGTTAGAATGTAAGCTTTGTGTGGAGGCTGTCCAACTAACGCTTTTTTTGGAGAGCTGGGGAGGTTGGGGTAACAGAAGAGCTTTGCATCTGCTGTGGGGTTGCGTCTTAAGCTGTATGGTGGATGACTGCATAAAAATCGTGAGGGAAAGGTCAGCGGGTGGGGTTGAAAGCTTCAATAATCCAAGGGATGTTGTGATCCTTCAACATAGAATTAATGCTAGAAAGCGTCTTGAAAGAACCCAAGACATCTTTCCAAAACCAGAAAATTATCTTAAACGATACAACCCAAAAGCATAGAAAACTCGTGATTGACTCGTTTCCAATTTCCACATTATCATAAGAGCCATTGACTAAGGTTCTTGAATGTCGGGTTTGAAGCTACTTAGTTGTGAAGAAACATTGACTTTGGTCTTTTACGCGCACACGGTCTTACCTAAGCGTATACACTTCTGGTGGCAATTGCAACTCGTCTTAAACATTCAAGTGCAGATTCATAGGTTGGGTATCCTTTCAGTCCGCATTCTGGACTTGCATATGGGACTCTTTCTGGACCGTATCGGTTGGCAATGTCTGCTATGCGCTTTCTTATCAAAACTGTATTCTCAAGAAAAACTGTAGCTTTCAGTTCTCCATTCAAGATTTTTTTCCAGCTTTCCTTGATTTTCTGGTTAATATCTACGTTTTGCTGATGTGATGCGGTTGCTTTTTCTCTTATTAGTTCATCGAAGTTTGTGGTGCATACAGTTGCCTTTAGGAACTTGTCGTAAGCCTCTAGAAGCTTTTTTGTTTCTTTGCTTCGGTAAAGGAAGTTGTTCATTTCAGACTCTACAATGTTAAGCGATTCTACTTCCCAGAAGAGCTTGTCGGCAGTGCTGTGGAGGTGTAAACATGTGTGCACAGAATTAGAATTCGCCTTGCTAACCCGCGTGATGAGTTCCCAGGCTTTTCTCAGGTTTTCTCTTCCCTCGCAGCCAGGATCTATCAACGGATCATCC
The DNA here is from genome assembly GCA_030628925.1 of Candidatus Bathyarchaeota archaeon. Taxonomy (GTDB): domain Archaea; phylum Thermoproteota; class Bathyarchaeia; order Bathyarchaeales; family Bathycorpusculaceae; genus SOJA01. The sequence goes on from DAOVQA010000155.1 coordinate 2,368, forward strand.
AACAATCCAAATATAGGCTCATCCACAGAGATCATGCTTACTCTTCCGTGTTTTTCGTTGAAAACAGTATTCTCGACAAGTTGGGAAATCAGGCCGCCAAGCCTCAGAAACAAACCTGCATCTCTGACAGCAAATTGAGAGGATAAAGTGTATGGTCCTGTTATGCAGACTCCCAACTCGAACGGGTGACCAAGCACTCCAGAAATCTCTCTGGAATTTTCCTTGATCACCTTCACCTCTGGTACGGATTTCCCTCTCTCTTTTAGTGACATATCTCCTGATTCTACGTATCCTTTTTTGAGCTTCTCAATACCATCAATGAGTTCTAAGAACATGTGGTTCATGTCTCTGAACTGAGGGTAATAAGGAGTATTGATTCCTGTTTGAGCCTTATCAACAAAGCTCGTGATGACTTTCGAACGAAAATACCCGCTTGCACCGCTACAAGCTGATTCAAACTGTGATGCTCCATCCAAAAACTTTGCAAAGTTCCCAGAAAAAGGCAAACTACCTACGTCACAAGACTTAATTTCAGGCATTTATTCGTTGCAACCTTCATCTTGCGATTCGAAGATGTTATGAGATTATTTTACCTGCTATTTAAAAACTCTTGCATGTTAAGAACTCGACAACAACTTTAATGCAACAATTCTTTCTGACCTAAATACTCTAGCGCACGACGTTTCCATTTTTATGACCTAGTAAGAAATCAATTGGAGTCCAAATGATCAGCAATATAGACAAGAAAAAACAGACACGCGGAGATACGCGAAGCGCGCGCCATCTGGACCGGTTAAGTTTCCATTCAAGAGGGATTATCTGCAAATTGAATAATGACTTGGACTATTAGGAAAATAAAGTATAAGAGTCATGTTTGCCACAGTAAAAACATCAACAACTTGAACTTCAGCGCGCGCGAAAAATTATAGGTTTCAGGTGTTTCAAGGAATGGGTGACCTCGTGAAAATCGTGTTCAATCCTATGGATAAGGTAATCGCGGTCGAACGAGGTGCGATTTTGCTCGACGCGATCAGAAAGGCTGGTATTAGAATTAGAAGCATATGTGGCGGAGAAGGCGAATGTGGAACATGTAAAGTTATTCTCAACGAAGGTGAAGTCTCCGATGTATCCACTAAGTACGAAAAATGGCTCTCAACTCAG
>DAOVQA010000092.1:0-5016 GCA_030628925.1 Candidatus Bathyarchaeota archaeon
ATTCTTATCAGTGATTAATCAACATCTTGAATTGGTGAATCTTAACTGTGTTAGGTTTCGACCTAATGGGATTGATTGGTCTAATTATAATTGGTCTAGTAATCATTTTCGTAATCCGTCTGCTTTTTATGTTAATTCCTGCAGCTCTTGTTGCCCTTGTGGTTTGGCTTTTTACAGGAAGTTTGTGGTGGGCTGGGATTGCGTTTCTACTTGTTGCAGCTTTGTCAGTATTTAAGAAGTTATGACAAAAAAAGCGATTTGGCTTGGAAGATGGCTGAGCATGCAGATCAGGGCGTCCTTAGGTTTGGAGAATTTTTCATAAGACTTTTATATTTAATGCTTTGTGGATATGAATAGACTGATGAATATAGGGGAAATAGAGGTGCTTGGATGGAACCTAGTAAAAAACCGCTGAACGTATTGGTTAAACAATTGAACGCCCACATTGGAATTATGCTGAAAAACGGCTGCGAGTACAGAGGAAAGATGATTAAGTGTGATGGGCATATGAACATGCTCTTGGAGGGAGCAACGGAATACAGAAACGGCCAGCTAATTACCAATTATGGAAACGTTTTGTTGCGTGGAAACAACGTGTTATACATACTGCTGGAGTTGTCTAACTAGCTAATATGCACGATCAAAATTAATTCTGAAGCAGACTGCCACATGTTATACATGTGTCTCTGTTTTTTCATCAGCTGCTTCTTTCATTAAATTCTTATGTTTACAACGTTTTCTTGGCGTGCGCTTGTTGTATTCTTAAAGACTTTCCTTTGTGCTGCTACAGATTACCACCTCTGGGTTTTCAACATTCACAGCTATTTGGCGCCGGATAAACCATGCAAGATTCAAAAACTGTTGCAGCTGTATATTAACTAAGTTCAGCAAACATTAAAATCTTTTATTCGTGTTTAGACAATAGCCCCTTTTGAGGGTGACTGTAATGAGTGAAGAGATGTTGCATGTTTCTAAAATCAGGAATGGCACGGTTATTGATCATATTACAGGTGGGCATGCGTTGGATGTTGTGAAAATCTTGGGAATAACTGGACAGGAGAAAAAAGTGATTACCATTGCGATTAATGTTCCTAGCAAGCTTTTCAAGAGGAAAGACATCGTGAAGATTGAAGGCGGAGAGTTAAACCCGCAAGAGGTGCATAAAATAGCTTTGCTGGCCCCTCACGCAACAATAAATATCATTCGAAACTACAAAGTTGCCGAAAAACATAGGGTTAAGCTGCCGCCTTTGATTGAGGGCATTATTAAATGCGCGAATCCTGCCTGTATAAGTAATAGCAACGAACCTGTAACATCAAGGTTTTATGTTGAAAGTGAGGATCCGCTTCTGTTGAAATGTCATTATTGTGGTTACATTATCGAAAAGAAAAACGTTCTCCAGCAGTTTTGAGAGCTCGCGCGCAATGGAATCATAGACTTCCAATGTGGATGCGGATACAAACACATGCAAAAAAACAAACAGTGGTGAGCTGAGAGAAACTCACCTTTTTTATGCTGTTTCAAGCAAAAGCAAAGCTAGAAGCCGGATACAGCGCGAGAGTGTGGTTACACATCTGCGGGTTTTTCCAGTGATGAAGAAAGCCTTACTAAGGAAGAAACAACGCTCTATGTGCCCGCTTGACTTGATGTATGAAAGCGATATTAAACATCCAACTCTCAAATACATGCAATCATAGTTTTGACACATACCTATTAGCAAGCTATGCAACACTTTTTTGCGAACCGATGGCGCTGGAGATTTTTGCATAATTATTGACATTTATCATTACATTATTAAAGTATGAGCTTGCAGCGATCCTAAAAACTGACAAAAACTGTTGAACAATGAAATAGGGAACATAACACTCACCAACCATGGTGGAAGAGAAGCAGTGTGATTTTCATCAGATAACAAACCATTTAATGGGTAAAAATTTTTTCAACATGAACGCAAAGAGAAGGCATATTGTGAGAACAGAAACATATAGTAGCGGTTCTCCTCTAAATCATATCAGTAATCCATTATTATTCACGTTTGAAACCCTCCCAGTAACACTGTGTGTGCTTATTGTTCCTTTTTTTCAGGTTCATGAACCATCATAAGCGTCAGAGCAAAGGAAGGAACAATCAAAACTATTGCAAGAAAGAACGGTACCTGAGGTGAAACATGTTCGTACAGGATGCCGCCTACTAGACTGCCTAGTGCCATCAATATGCAATTTACAAAGTTTGTGAAACCATTCACTTTTCCACGTTGCTCCTTCGGAGTCAAATCAGCTTGCAAAGCACTAAAAGCTGAGCCTACCATAACCTGTGCCGCCCCAAACAATACCAAAGAAACAAAAAGCCTCAGCAAATCCCCGTTTACGAAGAGCCATAATGAGGCCGCAAAAATTACATACGCAACCAAAATGGGAATCTTTCTGCTCATTTTGTCAACGATCTTTCCCATTGGAATGGATAAAAGTATCATGGTGATAGGTAACGCTGTCAGTATGAAAGGCCAGATAGCTTCATCTACCAAAAGTACCTCAGTAGCGTAAACAACAAGGTAAAGATTGACTGAAGCAACTCCAAACGTGATGACTGCTAATGAAAGGAAAAGGTAGAACATTGAGCGAGGAACTTTTTTCCACACGGCAAAACTCTCCTTCATGGCAACAGGATAGCTGTGCAAGAGTTCACTTAAACCTGGCTTTCGAGTGTTTACCATAGTTTCCTCCAATCGCAGTAGACGGAGGAATGCTGCAATCAGGAAGAGCACCACGACAACACCATAGCCTATTCTCATACCTTCAACCAATCCAAATTGGTTGCGTAGTGCACCGGCTACAAGCGGCCCAGGGGTAGTGGAGGCACTGGTTATAAGCATGATTATGCTGAATCCCATACCTCTCCTTTCAGAAGGCAACGAATCGGCAACCATCGCCATCAAAGCTGGCTGATAGGTTGAGTTAAACAGGCTCATCAAGATTGCGCCAATTAAGATGAAATGCCATGAAGGAGCGACAGCATAGAAAATGTAACAAAGCGCGACCCCGAAAGTCATGGAAGAAATAAGCCATTTTCTTCCAAATTTGTCTGCCAAGTAGCCACCTGGAAACTGCATGGAAGCCAAAGCTAGAAACGAAAAGAGTCCTATCATGCCGAGAACTGTTTCCGTGGCACCGAGCTTAAGAACATAGAGTGAGTAGTAAGTTCCAGGAAGCTCCATTGCAAAATCTATCAAAATCCAGCTGCCAACAAGAACTGCATAGTTACCTTTGATGAACGAAAATTCATGTTTGAGCCTTTCTACAAGCGTCAATGATTATTTCCTTCTCAAGCGTTATAGGTCTGGATACTTCAGTTTAATATTCTGGTAAAAAGTGCTCAATATAGTGGTCACAGTTGACATCCATAAAATCGCACTTGTCAACCCGGTTTCTGAAGGAACAATGTTTTCTGGATTCGAGATATGCATTTCCCCTTGCATTAGTCAACATCCCCTCTCACCTCATTATTCTTCTGTGTATTTGCAGAAAAGCAAGTGCTCTTGCCCTTTTCATCTCCACATCTCTGCACTCACAATTCATTTTATCAGTTTTCTCTATGATGCTTATCATTTCATGTTTCACCTCAATACAAAAAGGGAACGTAGAGAGTTTAAAAGGCGACGCACATGTAGAATGCACTTCTTGTAGTCACAATTTGTAACTACAGAAATATTTTCCGTAGATTCTATTCCTTTTTGAGGAAAATGGATGTTGCTCTTGAAGGATTAATTTTGAAAGGAATTTTATGTTAGGACTGCTAAGGCAGTCAGAGAGACTGAGAGCTGTGGGGGGGGGGCATGTTTTGAATAGTGAGTGCGAGGTTGCTTAACATGTACATCTGGATTTGAGATTTGATGAGGAAAAAATCGAAAGAAAGGTCTGAAAGACCTGCTATTCATATCGACTTAAGTACAATGGCTTACTTGCTTCTTCCCTTCTTGTTTCCAAGGGCAAGGCGTTCAGATGAACTGTGTTCTTTGATGCTTCAACTTGATCGTTGCATTGATGTTTTCCAGACGTAATGTGTATATCTGTTTCTTGAGTGTTTTTCATTTTCATTCACCGAGTTATCGTAGATGGGAAACATGTATAGTAAGACTTAATAAACGTTTTTGCCGATTTGTAGAACTCAAAAACATTAAGCGGGCGTAATGAGGGCGCCGATAGAAATTGCTTTTCTTTTACGATGGAATGGTTTATGAAATGAGAGCAGTGTTTTCGGGGTGTATGTTGGTTAAGCTATTTCATTTTTTCACTAACGTGTCTTTTGGAAGATTTAGACATGGTTTTTACATTTCTGAAAATGAGATGATTGCGAAAAGGAGGGGTTTAGGGATAATATTTCCGTGTCGGAATGGAGATGTCTCCAGATATGTGTCATTAATCGTAATATAGGTTAAATCTTTTAAAGGGTTTAAGCTATAATCAGAAGGTAAGACTGAAAGGTTGATGTGTGTAGTGAAGAATGGAGAAGAGGAAAAGATTAGACGCATATTGAAAGACTCTAGATCGGCGGCTATCAAGGCGATGCTTGAAAAGGATCATGCTATAGACTGTATTTTCTTGCTTCATATGAAGCGTGGAAAATGGAAGGAGGCTAAAACGTTTATGCGTGAGAATGGTTTAACCCTTAGCGACGGCACTTTCAGGTCTAGGATGATTGAGATTGCAGGGTTGGGGTTAGCTAAGCCTGTGCCTATAGATCCTTTGAAGAAGTACTATGTGATAACGGAGTTCGGTGAGAAGGTTGCGAAGTTTTTGCTAGAGTTTTTGGATGAAATGTGCACGTAGACATAATGTTTCGTTGTTGTTGTACAGTTTCTTTTTTTTATGGTTTTCTAGTTGCTAGGTTGGATGTTTGTTTTCTTTTTTGTGTAGTTTTGTTCTGCAAATACTCAATATGGTGTATTGAGTCGTAAGATTTAAATCTCTCACTTCCACTAACATAGACAGTAATCCCAAAAGGAGGGATAAAAAAAGA
>DAOVQA010000058.1:0-6670 GCA_030628925.1 Candidatus Bathyarchaeota archaeon
ACTAAAGGAGTGAAATGCAGTGTTTCTGGTTGCGGCAAAGAGGCTATCCGATCGATTTCTGCAGAAAAAGTCAGGTCCGCTGGGCTTAACGTTGGTAGTGGCGAAAGACGGGCTTATTTATGCAAGGAGCATTACAAGGAATATAAGAAGAGGACTAAGAAGGAAAAAAAGGTTGAACAGTTGCGATACAAAAGAGTGTAATAGCTGAAAAGCGAGGCGATTTTATGCGGATATTACAGTTGCACTCTAACTTTATCCAGTATAAGCCTATCCAAAAAGAGATAGCTTTGGCTGAAGAAGCTGAAAAGGAAGAAAAGCAACTGGAAGAACTTGTTGTCTTGTTCACGGCAGTTGAGAAAGGCGATAACGAAAACGTTGCCATAAAGGCTATAGATGAAGTTCAAGCCTTCCTCAAGAAGCTGAAAGTAAACCGCATTTTAATTTATCCATATGCCCACCTAAGCAGTAACTTGGCAAGCCCTGCAGAAGCGCTGGAAATAGTTAAGAAGATGGAGATCTGCGCAAAAAAGATTGGATTGGAAACATATCGTGCCCCGTTCGGCTGGAACAAACAATTTACAGTGTCGGTAAAGGGGCATCCACTTGCAGAGCAATCACGTGTTATATTGCCAATTGCGGGGCTGAAGAAGAAAGAGGAAAGTGTCTCTGCAGCGGTAGAAGCTGAAGAAAAAATGAAATCGCTCTGGTATATACTCAAACCAGGCGGAAAAATGGTGCCAGTTGAAGAGTTCGACTTTAAAGGACATGAAAACCTGCAGAAATTCGCGAGGTATGAACTCTCAAAAGTTAGGGCAAGCCAACAAATGCCTCCTCATGTTACATTAATGAAAAAACTTGAAATAGCTGATTACGAGCCAGGAAGTGACCCTGGAAACATACGATGGTATCCAAAAGGCCGACTAGTCAAATCCCTACTTGAACAGTTAGTCAACACCAAAATGACAGAGTATGGAGCAATGGAAGTTGAAACTCCGATCATGTACGATTTTAGCCACCCCAGTCTAGCAGACTACATAAACAGGTTTCCTGCAAGACAGTACATACTAAAATCAGAGAACAAAACACTATTTCTACGGTTTGCTGCATGCTTCGGGCAATTCTTAATGATTCATGACACCCAGTTCTCTTACAAGCAAATGCCATTAAAGCTGTATGAATTAACACGCTACAGCTTCAGAAGGGAACAGAGAGGCGAAGTCGTCGGCTTAAGGCGACTGCGAGCGTTCACAATGCCAGACTGCCACGCCTTCTGCACAGACCTTGAACAAGCAAAAAAAGAATTCATAACAAGATTCAAGCTGTGCATGCAGATCCTAGAGGAGATAGGCTTATCTAGAGAAGACTATGAAGCAGCAATACGCTTCACAAAAGACTTCTACGAAGAAAATAAAGAATTCATTGAATCTTTAGCTGAAGTTTTCGACAGACATGTCTTGGCCGAAATGTGGAAGGAACGCTTTTTCTATTTCATACTGAAATGGGATTTCAACGTTGTAGATAACCAAGATAAGGCTGCAGCACTCTCCACAGATCAGATCGACGTTGAAAACGCAAAAAGATACGACATAACCTATGTTGACGAAAAAGGCGAAAAGCGCTATCCGCTAATTATGCATTGTTCCCCAAGTGGCGCAATCGAAAGATGCGTTTATGCGCTGTTAGAAAAAGCTTACAAGGAACAACGAAGCGGCAGGCCACCAATGCTTCCATTATGGCTCTCACCCACACAAGTACGTATAATCCCCATTTCAGACAAGCACCTTAAGCATTCTGAAAAGCTGAATGATGCTTTAGAGGCACACAACATACGGATAGACATTGACAATCGCGCATTGACTTTACAGAAAAGAGTTAGAGACGCGGAAATGGAGTGGGTTCCATACATAATTGTAATAGGACAAAAGGAGATCAGATCGAAGGTGCTCTCAGTGAGAGATAGAAAAGCTGGAAAAGTGCGGAAAATGAAACGTGAAGAGTTGATAACTGAGATTAAAGAACAACTGAAAAACAAGCCTTTCAAGCCGCTGCCTCTTCCAAAACGTCTCGCAAAAAGACCACAATTCTATGGCTAACAATGATAAAAACAGTCAATTCCCTACAAAAAATATATCAAACCTTAATTTGATAATCCGTTCTCAAGTTCGGAGGACACAACAATGGAAAAAGATCTATTCATCTACATAAATGGAGAACACCATCCTAAACCTCAAGCAAAAGTATCAGTTTATGACCATGGACTCCTATACGGAGACGGAGTCTTTGAAGGAATCCGCGCCTATGACGGCGTAGTTTTCAAACTTAAACAGCACATCGATAGATTGTACCGCTCAGCACGAGTCATTATGCTTGATATTCTATTAACAAAGGCTGAAATGATAAATGCTGTTTTAGAAACTCTGCGAAAAAACAATTTACATAATGCATACGTACGTCTCATCGTAACTAGGGGCGTTGGCGATCTAGGACTCGATCCGAGAAAATGCCCAAAGCCAACAGTGATAATCATAGCTGACGTCATAAAACTTCATTCATCTGAAGCTAAGGAAAAAGGAATAAGGGCTATAATCGTCTGGGTGAAGAGAGATCCTGTTGACGCAACTTCCCACGAAGTTAAATCTCTAAACTATATGAACAGCATAATGGGAAAGATCGAAGCAAACATAACTGGCTTTGACGAAGCTATATGTCTAGATAAAAACGGCCACATAAGTGAGGGAATTGCCGAAAACCTCTTCATAGTTCAAAAGGGAGTAATCATGACTCCGCCAACATCAACTGGTGCTCTAATTGGAATAACAAGAGATGTTGCTATGAAACTAGCTGGAAAACTCGGATACACAGCAGTTGAACGCAACATAACACCAACAGACCTGTTCACGGCAGATGAAGCCTTCTTCACAGGAACAGCAGCAGAAATTGTCCCAATAGTGGAAGTCAACAAACGAATTATAGGCGACGGCAAACCCGGATCAATAACACGAAAGCTAATGCAAGAATTCGAAAAAACTGTGCGCGACCCGACGGAAGGAACACCAATACACTAAAGAGCATAACACTGAAAAACACTCCACTTTTTGCATAAATCCAACTGCGGTCCATGCACCATACACAGCGAAGAGAAATAGGATGCTTAAGGCTCTAGGAGCCTGCTTCTTGAAAGGATACAAATGGACAATATCTGAGGTTGGGCTATCCCTGTTCACTTGAATTCTCGGAGAGTGAACACAAAGAACTCATCCAAGACTGGATCAAGAAATGTAAAATCGCATACGTTTCAGGCAAGTCATTTTTTGTGAATGGAAAGAGAACAAATACGATGAGGCTAAACTTCTCTGCAATGAATGAGGCAGAGATATAAGGTTAGAAGAAGCAATCAAAGAACGGCGTTAACTGATAACTCCAGTAGATTGTTCTTGGAAATCATCTCGTTAACGTTCATTTGTTCTTTTCCATGAACCTTTCCACTTCGTTTAATGCTTGATCGAGTGTTTCAATGGGCGGTAAGAAAACTCCTCTGATATGTCCTGCGCCGTAGACTGGGTCAAATCCTGAACCATGCACAAACAGTACCCCTGTTTCTCTTAACAGTTCCAAGGCAAAGTCTCTGTCAGTCTTCCACCTTGACCCCACTTCTTTTATCCTTGGGAAAACATAAAATGCTGCTTCTGGTTTTGCACAACTTATTCCTTCTATCTCATTCAGCCTTTTCCACGCGTAGTCTCTTCTCTTTCTAAGTCTATTAACCATCTCTTTGATGTGGTGCTGTGGGCCTTTCAGAGCGGCTGCTCCAGCCTTCTGAATCGGTGTGTTTGTGCATAATCTTATTCTTGCCTGCTTTAGTATACACTGCTTTAATTCTTGCAGCTGGTTGTCTTGTTCATGAAAGTATATGTAGCCAAGTCTCCACCCGGTCATCAAGTATGCCTTTGAAAAACCGTTTAGCCCTATTACCGGGACATCTTTTGCTAAGTGGGCTGCGCTGACAAACTTGTTCTCGTATACTATTTGACCATAGATCTCATCTGATATGACCGGAACTCCGTTTTCACCCGCTAAGTCTATAATCTGTTTTACAGTTTTCTCTTCATATAATGCGCCACACGGGTTATTTGGATTGATAATTACAATTCCGCGTGTCTTCTGTGAGATTTTGCTTTGTAAATCGTCAATGTTTGGTTGCCAACGATTTTCCTCCACAGTTTCATAAGTTACTGGTTTTCCTCCGAAGAACTTAGCATACGCGATGTATGGGGGATAAGTAGGTCCTGGAAGAAGAATCTCGTCGCCTTCATTGATAAGTGCTGCCATAATCATTTGGATGCCTTCTGATATTCCTGTAGTGGCGATAACATTGTCAGCAGAAATATCTACGCCATTAACTCTTCCTTCTTTTTCACTTATGGCTTGTCTAAGCTCAGGTAATCCGTTAGAAGGAGAATAGCTGTTCGCTCCTTCTTCAACAGCTTTCGCCAAAGCGTGTTTAATATACGTCGGAGTGTCAAAATCAAATGCAACTGGATCCCCTATGTTCAAGTAATAGATTTTTTTCCCGGTTTCCTCCAGCGCTTTGGCATGAACAACAACATCGCGGATGGCATATTCTATGGTGCGCACCCTTTCAGTAACCTTTATGTTAACCAAGGCTTTCATCCTTCCAGGATTAACGTTTTTACTTCTATGAGAGATAAAGATTGTGGAATGAACTCTGAAAACGCTGTTTACCTAAAAATGATTCGTGTTCTTTCGGAGTAGATGCTTTTCATCTCTACAGAACTAGAACTTATGGCGTTGACTCCGGAATCTGGAAGGTTTCTGATATGCTGTATCCATCTGTTGTTTGCACAGTAATTGTTAAGTTCTGGCTAAGATAGAGAGGCCAGTTCCATGGACAAACTATTGTAGTGTTTGTGCCTGCGAGAAGTACGTATCCGTCTGGTTCGAGGTTTGGAATGGTTAATGTTCCATCAATAATATCCGCTGTATTTTGTATCTCGAAAACAAGTTGTGTGATATTCACTTTTTTAGCTGAGAAAATTGTGTTTAGAACTGTGATGTTAACATATGGTATTCCTGTGGCTGTTTTAGCGAAAGTAGGTTCCTTTGAAATTTTCAGCTCTATGGACGGTAATACCATGCTGTTTGAAACGTTTAAACCATCCGCAGTATAAACTGTTATAGTGACATTATGGCCTCTGAAGCTTAGCCAATTGAATGTGCAATTACACCAAGCCTTTCCACCAATCGGTACCTCTAAGAACGATGGTGTCATCTCCGTTACAGTCTCGTTAAACTTTATTTGTGTAACATTGATGCTTTGAAGAGAGCTTGCCGTGTTCGTGACGTTAACTAAGAAAGACTCAATGCTGGCCAGGTTGAAGCTTGGTAATGTTGTGAAGATAATTGACGGTGGCGTTTTTACTGTTTTAGAGACTGGTGTGAATCCTTGCTTTGTATATACAATTATTGTAACATCTTTGTCACGATAATTTGCCCAGTTCCAAACACAGTGATCAAATGTAACTGTTTCATTTACTTCAAGCGCGTAATATGGTGAGAATTTTGGGTGTGAGAGGTACCCATTTATGTAGTATTCTGTTCCGTTACTATAGGCCACGACAATATCCGTTATGTCAACAGGTGTGCTTGAAACTTCTGAATTAAGAATGGTGATGCTAATTTCGTTTGGATTTGTCTCGCTGAACGTTACATCAGTTATTAACAAAAGTATGCTTGCAGTCGCGTTTGCAGCTGCTTCAGCATAATATCCCTCCGCTGTTTCCACGCGGACAACTGGGTTTAGGTTTTCCCAGTTAAATAGACATTGGAACGATACACTGTTTTTCACAGTTAGATTCGTTGGGAGGTGTATTGTTGTGTTTTCTGGGGTTTGTTGATTAACCAAAACCTTTGTTAGTGTGAGGTTCAAGGCTGATGTAGGGTGATTGGTAACAGTGACATTAAATTGTTTGCAACTTATTGACGCATCAAAGTCGACATCTAATTCTAGTTTGACAAATTCCGTATTTACGGTTCGTATAGCTCCTGAAGCATTCATTGCCGACACATGTATCGTGATTGATTTGCCAGCGAATTCGCCCCAGTTCTTGAGACATTTAACGGTCTTGGAAGTTCCCTTTTCAACCAGTATGGGAAGTTCTTCCGGATAAGTATTCGTTACATCATATATGCTAGTATCTCCTTCGGCTGTCAGGCAGATGCCTGTTATGTTTGTTGAAGACAGTGAATGTGAAGGGTTCATAACTGTAAAATTAAAGTAATCTGCATGATTAATCGGGAAGCTGGCTTCAGTGATAATCAATTCTACGGTGTTTTCAGGTTCTAAATAGAAGTTTGCCATAACCCACACATATGATATGAAAGCTCCAAAAATGGCTGAGCCCAACAGCAACAATATCAATGTAAGGGTCGAGACAGCCTTTATATTTGATGCATGCAAATCAATTCCTCCATACAGCAAACGTTTGTTGTATCTCATATTCTTAGAGATAAATAAGTGTTCTCTCAATGAAGCCATTGAAACGTGCTGTATTAGAAGTTAAGTTTTATTAATTCGCATTATATCCTTTAATTTTCTGTTGACTTGAGGAAGACGTATGGTTGAGTATGACGCTGTCATAGTTGGAGCAGG
>DAOVQA010000143.1:0-3733 GCA_030628925.1 Candidatus Bathyarchaeota archaeon
ATACGTAACTCCTGAGCCGCTAATATCCTTGGCTCCATCGATCTCATATAGATGCGGGTTTACATGTACGATATTGGCTGTTTGTTCTCCGATTATTTGGTGGTGATCTAGAATTACAATTTTAAAATTCGCAAGTTTCTCACTTAGCATGTCGATGTAGCCGCTTCCCATATCTGTGAAAACTATCAGTTGGGGCTTTTCTGATAGGATTTCCTGTATGACTTTCTCGTCGATCCATTGAGTTATTCTAATGCGAAATTTTGCGTCAAGCCTAGATAAGGCTCTTCCAATGATCCCGGCAGCTGAAAGACCATCTGCATCTAAATGTGAAAAAACATAGATAACTCCGTTTTCCTTAACAGTTTCCAATATTGTATTAGCAGCGTGGGAAGCTGAATCCAAAAAATCTGAAATCTGCTTCTCATCTATAGTCATAGCCACCACGGTTAGGCTAGCGAAGCTGCATTATTTAAGAATGGTGATACGTCTTGTACTCTTAACTGAAGAACATTCTGGGCATCTATGCTTCTCAACACTGAAACACGACAAACAATTCCTGCAGAATATACATAATGCCTTACTAGACTATGGTGGCTGTTTTAGCTTGGTATTTCCACTTTTGGGGCAAGACACCTTTGCGTTTGTAATATCTTGAAAGCTTGTAGATCTTTGCTTCGACAACTTGAAGAGATCTTTTGTTGTGCAAATCTCTTTTATTTTTTTCGAGGTGTACAGTAAGTCCTGCAGCCCTTTTCAGCAGATCTCCAAGATCTTCTGGTATCGATGGCGATAACTCTGCTTCTTTTAGCATTTGCGTTATTGTTTTTCCGATGAAGGGTTTAACCAATGGAATTGAATATTGATCTCTTAGAATTGTTCCGATTACGCTTGGAGGATGTCCCTCTTTTGCCAGTTTAACAACTAGGGCTTCTACCTCTTCCGGCTGGTATTTACACCAGCTTGGAGGACGCTTGCTGACCGGTCTCGTTGAATGGGATTTTCCCTTTCTCTTCTTCGGCATTGTTTATCCCTTTGGACTCTGTATGAGCGAGTGTAGACGGATATTTAAAATTATTGATTTGATAACTTTTCTGTTTTTGTTATGAAGATTTCTTGTACCATTCAACAAATTCTCTTAGAGCTTGAGCCCTATGAGAATACCTGTTTTTCTCCACAGTGGTCATCTCAGCAAATGTTTTGTTACTCTTTACTGGTTTGAATACAGGGTCAAAACCAAAGCCTGATTCACGTTTTCCTCTTCTTTCCTGTCCCATTATTTCGCCGAGAACTTCTCCTTTAAAGCATATCGGCGACTTCAGCTCTGCTGAATAGTATGCTATTACTGAACGAAATTTAGCCTTTCTTTTTTTGGTGTTTTCCATAAGTTTCAGTAAGCCTTTGTTACCTATGGTTTTGTAAGCGTAGGCGGCGTATGGCCCTGGAAATCCATTTAATGAATCTACGAATAATCCTGCGTCTTCTGCTATCAAAGGCAAATTGCATCTCTTGAAGGCATCTACAACGCTTGTTTTCACAATTTCTTCTAGGCTGTCACTTTGGATTTCCAACGCTTTAGCCCTAAGCATGCCCACTGCTACTTTATATTCAGCTAAAACTTTGCGGGCTTCGTTAAATTTGTGGATGTTGCCTGTTGCGAAAAATATGAATCTACCCTTTAATTGAAAATTCATTGTGTTTCACGCCTTCTTTTGACGCCTTCAGCTGAGACAGTGAAGTATTTTTTCCAGTTTATCTGCGTTATTTCTAGAATGTTACCATCTGGATTTGTGAAGGTTGCTTGTTTTCCGCCCCATGGTTCCTCATGCAATTCTTTGATGGACCTTACTCCTTTACTCTTCAGTTTATCGCAGACTTTTTTCACATCATCTACAAGAAACTCAACGGAAGGCGACGCTGGACTTATTTTTTGTAATTCTTTAAGTTTTAGAATTAATTCGATTTCTACTCCGCCACATCCAAAGTCAACGTAGCTGGAGTATTCCAGCTTCTTTTCTAAACCTAATGTTTCTTCGTAGAGCTTCGTGGCTTTTTCTAGACTTGAAACATAAAAAGTTGTGCACCAAACGGCCTTAATCATTTTCATTCACCTTTTTTTTCTTTCAGCAATATAACGTCCTCTCTTCTCTATCTCTCCAATCTTCTCTAAAACATTTTTAACGGTTTCAGAGCCTAGTACCTTGGAATAGCCTTCAATTACAGCGTTAAAATACTCTTCTGCAAACCTGAAATGTGTACTTTGGAGAGCCCTTTTCATAAGGTGTAAATCAACTCCTCTGGCTTCAAGTTCCTTTGATTTTTCACCGAGTCCAAAATCTACAAAGAAGATTTTTCCTTCAGAATTGAGAATCATGTTAGATGTTGTTAAATCGCCGTGAATTATTCCGTATTTATGAAGTTTGCCTATCAATTCGCCGATTTTAAAGCATAAACGCTGTCTTTCGCTTTTAGAAACTTCACTTAACAACTGTTTCGCTTGTTTTCCCTCTATAAACTCCATTACGATTGTGGCACCTTTAACGTCAACCAAAAATATTGTGGGTGTGGGTACTCCCGCCTTTTTTGCTTCATGAATTAATTGCGGCTCATGAATCGTTCTGTAGGTTTTAATCTGCTCGTCTAGTTCTGATACCCGATACTTCTTTGGCAAACGCTTTTTCATTATCACCTTTCTGCCATGCCAATCCGCAAGATATAGACTGGCTTCTGCCCCCTTCTTAATTAAAAGCGGCGATTTCATTTCACCCAAGGAATTTCTACCTCTTCAAGCCGCCATCTCAACCTTACAAAGCTTTCCTTAATCGGCGTAACAACGCCATGCGTGTAAGCTAACACGCCTGTCCATGCAATCATCGCTCCATTATCAACCGCGAATTCTCTTGGCATAACACAAAACTTAGCATCATGTTCTTTCGCTATAGCCTTTATCATCGACTGCAGTCTTTTGTTGGCTGCAACCCCACCGGTCAACAACACTTCCTTCTTCTCTGTGTGTGCCAAAGCCCGCTCAGTAACCTCAGTAACCATGGAAAACACTGTTTCTTGAAGACTGTAACATAAATCCTCAAGCTTGTACTCTCCCTTTTTGAGTAGGTTAATAGCAGCGGTTAATAAGCCGCTGAAGGACATATCCATACCCTTAACTGTGTACGGCAGATGAATCAGCTTCTTTCCTTTTGCAGCAATTTTCTCAACAACAGCCCCGAAGGGCTCACCAACCCTTTGATGCAGTCCAGCCTCTCTCGCAAAAACATCTAAACAGTTTCCAAGTGCAATGTCTAAGGTCTCGCCGAAAACCCTGTAACGACCAGAATCAAAGGCTGAGACTATGGTGTTTCCACCTGAAACGTACAACGTAACCGGGTCCTTAGTATCTGTTTCAAGTTTTCCTATTTCGATGTGTGCAACACAGTGATTAACTCCCACAAGGGGAATGTCCAGATAAGAAGCCAGAGCTCTAGCCACCGTTGCGCCTGTGCGGAGACATGGACCGAGACCTGGACCTTGAGAGAATGCTATGATTGACAAATCCCTAGGTTTTATCCCTGCTTTTTTGAAGGCTTTCTCTAGGATTTTGCTTGCCACTTCTGAATGATGCCTCGCTGCCTCCCGTGGATGTATCCCTCCCTTCGTCGGAACATAGCCACTAATCACATTTGCTGTTATCTCTCCATTGAATGTTGATATTCCGACGCTGAAGTCATCCGCTGTTGAT
>DAOVQA010000172.1:0-3123 GCA_030628925.1 Candidatus Bathyarchaeota archaeon
AAGGCTATCTCCCTATCACATTGACGCAGAATCGAAATAGCCTTAGTTTTGGAGCCATTCCCGCCCACAAGTTTTCTGTGCATTCCCAGCAAAGTCTTCAGAATTTCAGCTTGTTTCTCGCCACCAACCTGCACTATAGCAGCGCATCCATCGCAACCAATAATCAGCAGGTTCTTGTAGTTTCCAGTCATCTCAAAAATCTTTTCTAGCGGCTTTTGCTGTACTATAATCATGCTAGGGATACTCCTTAAAGAAGCTCATATGAGGATGAATCATGGATATAAGAATTCCCATAGAAGATGTTAAGAGCTTCATGTTTTCACCTCAACCTGCTTTCTTAACGGATTAGGCCCAAGCTTCTCAAGCTGCTTCGTGAAGTCGTGTATGATTTCAGCAATCTTTTTTCCTTCACCCGCAGAAGCCCATTCAATCCTGAGCCTTTCAGGTTCGATACCAGCCGCCTTAAGCCATTCCTTCACCTGTTTTACGCGTTTTTCAGCTTTGACGTTGCCAGAAATGTAATGGCAGTCACCAATATGGCAACCACCTATAAGGACACCGTCTGCGCCTAAGAGAAATGCCTGAAGTATATGCCTCTGATCAATCCTACCCGTGCACATAACCCGTATAATTCTCACAGACGGGGGATACTGGAACCGACTAACACCAGCCATATCGGCCCCAGCATAAGAACACCAGTTACAGAAAAAAGCCAAAGCTTTTGGTTTTCCTTCAGGCGGCCTTGTCTTCACTGCAGCTTTTATCATAACCGAAAGCTGATCGTCAGTAAAGTGGTGCATAGTTATGGCTGAAGCTGGGCACTCAACGGCACAGACACCACAACCTTTACAGAGAAACGGATTGACCTCAGCGACTTTCTCGACTTTTATGGCTCCATATTCACACGCAGCTTCACAGTTCGCACAAGCGATGCACTCGTCAGAGTCTACTTCAGCAACTATCGGCTCATTGACAACCTTTCCCTTCATTAACGGAATGAGCGCTCGCGACGCTGCTCCAAGTGCTTGACAGACTGTTTCAGAGAAATCTTGTGGGCTGTGACATGTCCCGCAAAGATGTATTCCATCAGTGGCAAAATCCAAAGGCCTAAGCTTTGGATGAGCCTCCAAAAAGAAGCCTTGCGTCGTCCGAGAAACTTTCAAAATCGAAGACAGCTCCGGATAATCTTCCGCTGCTATCAACGGAGTCGCCAAAACCACCTTGTTTGCAGGTATAGTTAGCTGAAGTCCAGATACTATGTCTTTAACTTTTACGGCCAAACGATTCTCGATCAAGCTGACTTCCGGTGGATGTTCTTCCTCAAATCGTATAAAGGTTATTCCTTTCTTTCTTGCTTCGCGATAGTAGACTTCATCTTTCCAAGAAACTACTATGTCCCGATAAAGAATGTAAACTTCCGAGTTCGGATAGGCTTCCTTCACTTTTAATGCTGAATCGATGGCCTCGGAACAGCAGACAGCCGAACAATATGTACGTCCTTCCTTCTCACGGGATCCAGCACACAAAATCATCACAACGTTCTCACCATCCACCAGTTTCTCATCAGCAATCATTCTGCGGAACTCTGGCACAGTGAAAACTGCATCATATTGGCCGTAGCCATAGAGTCCTTCAGGCTTCAACTCATCTGCATCTGCAGCTACGACAATAGTGCCTATTTTCAAGGTTTTCGGTTCTTCACCCTGAAGCAATATCACATCGAAGTTTCCTATAGAGCCCCTAACCTCTTTCAATTTTGTCGAAAGTAGAACCTCAGTATTCTCGTGGCTTTTCACCTGTTTGATGAGTGAGTCAAGCATGCCGTCGATGTCAATGTCCTCAAATGGAACAGAAGATCGATTAATGTTTCCACCCAGTTTTTCTCTATTCTCCACCAAATATGTCTTAAAGCCCTTATCTGCAAGGGTTTTTGCAGTTATTAACCCTGCTATTCCTCCACCTATCACCATGGCAGTTTCAGACACATCTGTTTCAAATCTTTCTAGAGGGCGCAGCAGTCTCGCCTTCGCAACAGCCATTCTAATAAGATCCTCAGCTTTTTGCGTAGCCTCTTCTGGTTCGTGGGAATGCACCCATGAGTCATGTTCTCGTATGTTAACCATCTCAAAAAGATACGGGTTGAGACCTGCCTCTTCGCACGTAGCCCTGAATAATGACTCATGAGTTCTTGGAGTGCACGAGGCAACTATAACCCGATTAAGACAATGCTCCTCTATGGCTTCCTTAATCTTCGCAGCAGCATCCTTGGAACACGCAAAAAGAAATTCTTCAGCGTAAACAACCCCGCCTAAATCCTTGGCGAACCCCACAACATTTGGAACATCCACAACCGCTCCAATGTTGATTCCACAATGACATACGAAAACTCCTATTCTAGGGTTTTTATCGATGACTCGCTCCTTTACCTCAACACTCTCAAATACAGACTCAAGAGGCTCTGTACGAAGGGCTGCCCTAGCCGCAGCAGCGCTTGCCTGAGCAACTGAACTGGAAATATCCTTTGGCCCCTCACAGCCACCACAAAGATAAATCCCAGGAACATTGGTGTTCACTGGAGCCGAAGCTCCTAGAGATTTTAAGAAACCATACTCCGAAACGTCAACTCTCAGGGTTTTGGCTAATTCTGCTGTTCCGCTTTTGGGAATAACTGCTGGACACAGGATGATCATGTCGACTTCCATGGTTTTCGTTTTGCCCTCTGAGGTTTCTGGATAAGAAATAGCCAATTTTTTGTTTACCGGATTTAAGCTTACTCTCGTAGGTAGGCTTTTCACATATCTTATTTTGAACTCTTCTGCTGCTCTAGTTGCAAGTTCCTGATGACCCTTTCCCGGCGCCCGGAGATCATTATGAAAAATGGTTATGTCAATTTCTGGATTGTGCTCTTTTGTGATAATGGCCTCTTTTGTAGCGTACATGCAGCAGATCTGTGAGCAATATGGTCTTACGTTTTCATCCCTTGATCCTACACATTGGATGAAGGCTATTCTCTTAGGGTCAACCCCATCTGATAATCTGACAATCCTTCCATCCATAGGGCCAGCTGCGTTCATTACTCTTTCGTATTGAATTGAAGTTAGAACGTCTGGAAATCTACCATAG
>DAOVQA010000050.1:0-7419 GCA_030628925.1 Candidatus Bathyarchaeota archaeon
ACACAGCAAGAGATCAACTTCGCTATAATAGAAGCCTTCGAAAAGGAAGGCATAGAACTGGCGTTCCCAACACAGACAATACTCTTAAACAAAGGTCTCAAGTAAAAACAACATACGCATCTTCCCAGAAAAATCCTGACACACTGAAACAACCAACTGCTCTTTATGAACACTGCTGAAAAATTGGTTCACTTCTTGCTCTCACATCTTTTTCCTCGTTTTCATGCTTTCTTATATATATAACACACAAAACACGCGCTAGACGATTCTAAAACATCGTACTAGGTGACTTGACATTTTAGCGCGCGCTAATATTACGTGAACACGTAAAAAGCATGTTATATCATGAGCAGGTGTCATGTGATCAAAAGCTTCTTTAATGAAATGGAAGGAGTTGTTCAAGAGTTGATGAGATGTTGCAAGCCAGATCAGCGGAAGAAGCGGAATATGAAGAAATCTTGATGATGACGCAAGAAGCGTTCAGAAAAGCTTCAGGTGGACATTCTACAGGCGAATTTGAACGCAATATTGTCGAAGCTACAGTTGCTGCAGATCCAAACTTTCGAAGAGGAGATTTGAGAATTGTTGAAGCAGACGAAAAAATCGTCAGTATGATGCTTATTATAAGACGTCAGGTGAGAATTGGTAGGGCAGTAGTTAATAGTGCAATAGTTTCTCCAGTGGCAACTCGTGTGGGTTATGAAAAGAAAGGCTATTGCAGCGCAGTAATGCGAGATGCGATAATCTACATGAAACAGCATGACTTCGACATCACAACTCTATGGGGTCACCCGTGGCTATATACTCATTATGGATACTCACCAGCCATGGCAGGTCCAAGCGTCGCAATAAAGCCAGAAAGGTGCCACCTAACTGAAGTCAAAGATACATTTACGACACACCCTTACGAGGAAACACAAGCAAAAGTGCTCACAGATATATATCACCAAAACACGATCAATCAAGTACTGGCAGTAATAAGAAATCCAGAACCATTTGAATGGAAGGTTTACAGTCCAAATGTTGAATTCCAGACAGTAATTGACATAAAAGGAAGAGTGATCGGTTACTACTCAATCAGTCAAACCGCTCCATCAGGTAGAAACCTGCTGGAAATCGGAGTCGCCAACACAGAAGCATGCAATATAGTTTTCAACAAATTATTAGGCCATGCAAAAGAAAAGAAATTGATTGAACTAATCTGCCCAATGACCCCACAACATCCATTCGCGCGATTTGCATTCTGGCGAAACGCAGAACTTAGAACAACAATGGCTAGTGGTGCTGGCTTTGCACGAATTTTAAACGTGACGACATTGTTTAATAAGATGAAAAAGGAACTTGAAAGCCGACTGAATCATTCAGAGTTTTATAAGAAGTCGCTATCCCTAGTCATAAAAAAGGGGAAAGAAACAATAAACCTGCTGATTAACGATGGAGAAATCACAGTTTCAACTGAAGAAGAGAAAGCGCACTATATACTAGAAGCACCACTACCTTCATTGAATCCTCTTGTCACTGGGTACAAAGGCATACGTGAACTCATGGAGAAAAGAGAGGTCACAATTAAGGGTAGTAGAGCAATCGCAAAGAAACAAAATGGCATTCGATTACTAGATGTGCTTTTTCCGAAAGGCACGCCCTATGACAGTAATTTACCCTTGGTTTGGGAGTGACCTAAAGCTTCAAGAGGACGTTTCTAACCTTGCACACTGACGTGTTAGTACTGTAATTTTCATTTTATGAACCATTATGTATAAAAGAGGGTGCATACTCCGTAAACTTCCAAACAGAGGCTTGCAAGTGCCCAAAATAGGTGTTTATATTTGCCACTGCGGCTTAAACATCGCAGGCGTTATCCACGTGAAGGACGTCACGGAACATGCCATAACTCTGCCGGATGTTGTGCTTGCAAGACATTACAGTTACGTTTGCTCAGGACCTGGCCAACGAATGATCCAAGAGGATATACGACAGAACAAGCTTGATAGAATCGTGATTGCTTCTTGCTCGCCTCAGATGCACGAGGAAACCTTTCGTGCAACGATGACCGAGGCTGGCTTAAACCCATACCTGCTTGAAGTTGTTAATTTGCGAGAGCAATGCTCGTGGTGTCATAGTGATGCTCCCGAGAAGGCAACAGAAAAAGCGAAAGAACTTGTTAGAATGGGCGTTGCTCGCGTTAAGCTTCTTGAACCATTAACGAAACCAAAACTAAAAGCAGAGAAAAGTGTACTCGTGGTTGGCGGGGGAATAGCAGGAATTCAAGCCGCGCTTGACCTCGCGGATCAAGGCTTGACCGTGTATCTGGTGGAAAAGTCACCCAGTGTTGGAGGAAGGATGGCTCAGCTTGACAAGACGTTTCCAACCTTGGATTGTAGCGCATGTATATTAACACCGAAAATGGTGGAAATAGCGAGACATCCTAATATTGAGCTGATAACGTATGGTGAAGTGGAAGATGTACGTGGCTTCGTCGGAAACTACGAAGTTACAGTTCTGAAAAAACCGCGATATATAGACGAGGAAAAGTGCACGGGATGCGGTGAATGTGAAAGAGTGTGTCCAGTTGAATTACTGAACGAGTTTGAAATGGACTTAGGTACGAGAAAAGCCATCTATCGACCGTTTCCACAAGCAGTTCCAAACGTTTTTACAATTGACAAAAGAGGGATTCCGCCGTGTCGAGCAGCATGTCCGGCTGGCGTAAACGTTCAAGGATATATTGCCTTGATAGCTGAGAAAAAATTCGAGGAAGCATTAGAGCTTATCAGAAGGGAAATTCCAATCCCAGCGGTTTGCGGAAGGGTTTGCTTCCATCCATGTGAAAGTGAATGTAAACGCGGTGAAGTCGACCAACCACTCGCCATCAACGCCCTCAAACGATTTGTAACCGACTACGTGCTAAAACAAAAAAGGGAAATGCCGAAGCCTTTGCGCAAAACCCACGAGGAAAAGATAGCAGTAATCGGCTCCGGTCCCGCTGGATTAGCCGCTGCGTATGAACTTCTCAAAGAAGGTTATCCAGTGACTATTTTCGAGTCCTTGCCAAATCCCGGGGGAATGTTAAGAATAGGGATACCTAATTATAGACTTCCAAAAAACATTCTTGACCGAGAAATCGACTATTTGAAGGCTTTAGGTGTAGAGATACAAACAAACATCACCCTCGGCAAAAACTTAGCGCTCAACGACATACGGGAGATGGGATACAAAGCAGTTTTTCTCGCTATTGGCGTTCAAGAAAGCCGAGTACTTGGAATAGAAGGCGAACGGTTAGTAGGCGTCATACATGCCCTTAAACTTCTGAAAGAAGCGAACCTTGGAAAAGATGTTAAACTTGGAAACCGTGTCGCCGTGATCGGCGGAGGGGACGTTGCAATAGACGCCGCTAGGGTGGCTCTTCGTCTTGGAGCAACAGAGGTTCATGTTTTATACAGGCGGTCAAGAAGGGAAATGCCGGCTTTCCGCCCAGATGTTGAACAAGCAGAGAGGGAAGGTATTAAAATCCACTTTTTAACAGCGCCAAAACGAATCTTAGGCAAAGACAAAAAGGTTACGGCTTTAGAATGCATCAAAATAAAACTTGCAGAGCCAGATGAAACCGGAAGAAGGAAACCCATGCCAATAAAAGATACAGAACATCTTTTTGAAGCGGACATGGTTATCCTTGCAATAGGTCAAACACTAGAGCCTACAGTTCTGCCAGCAGAAATTGAACTTACACATAGAGGCATGATCAAAACCGATCCCGTCACCTTTCAGACAAGTTCACTTGGTGTCTTCGCTGGAGGAGATGCAGTTTTGGGTTCCTCCACTGTCATCGAAGCCATAGCAACAGGTAAGAAGGCAGCTGTATCCATTGACCTCTTTCTACGGGGCGAAGATTTGAAGTATGGACGAGAGGAGAAAAAACTTCCAATTGTCAAGGATGTTCGCACGGAAGGGATCAAGAAGAAACCTAGACAAATTATGCCCGCTTTTTCTGTTGAACAACGCGTGAAAAGCTTTGAAGAGATAGAGCTTGGCTTCACTGAGAAGATGGCGATTGAAGAAGCAAGACGTTGTCTCTCTTGCGCTGCGTGTTGTGAATGCCTAGAATGCGAGAAAGTATGTGAGCTTGAAGGAACAATTATTCATGAACAAGCACCTGAAAGGATCAAGATTAAAGTTGGAGCTATAATAATAGCGGTTGGATCTGAAGTTTTCGACGCAACCGATCTTTCAGAGCTGGGCTACAACCGATTTGAGGATGTTATCTCAAACCTTCAGTTCGAAAGGTTGGGTAATGCGTCAGGACCTACTGAGGGAAAGATTGTCTGCCCGTCAACTAGGAAACCTCCAAGAAGCATAGCATTTATTCAATGCGTAGGTTGTCGAGATGCAAGGTTCCATGAATATTGCTGTCGGGTTGGATGTATGATTAGTTTGAAACAGGCAATTCTTTCGAAAGAAAAACTTGGAAACAAAGTTGATGTTTACATATGCTTTCATGATATGCGCGCTTTCGGAAAAGGGTATGAAGAGTTTTACAGACGCGCTAGGGACATGGGTATACAGTTCATTTCAGGTTTTCCCTCAGAAGTACGGAGACAATCTGGTAATTCTCTGATGTTTGATGTGTACGATTCAAACACAGACAAGTTGTTAGAGTTTCATATAGATTTAGTTGTACTCGCGAGCGGCTTGGTTCCTAGCCAAGGCTTCGATAGATTACAAGAGATCTTCAATGTTTCACTAGGCCAAGATGGTTTCTTCCTTGAAGCGCATCCCAAGCTCAGACCATTGGAGTGCATAACAAAAGGCATATTTATTGCAGGTACGTGCCAAGGACCAAAAGACATTCCAGACACTGTGGCTCAGGCGAGTGGAGCAGCCATGAAAGCCACTGACCTTCTAGCCAAAGGTGAAATTGAAATCGAACCAATCATTGCTACAATAGTTGAGAACCTGTGTAGCGGATGCAGGATTTGTGAGTCAATTTGTCCATACGATGCGATAGAAATGAAAACCGAGAGCGTGAATGGCGTAGAGAAGTTTAGAGCTGAAGTCATTGATGTCATGTGTCAAGGCTGCGGCTCATGCAGTTCAGCGTGCCCAACTAATGCAATCAAAATGCAGCACTATGCTGATGAACAGGTTTTGGCTCAGGTTCACACAGCGTTGACCACAAAACAAGAGATCGGTTAAAATGAGTTTACTTGATTTAATGTCTATGGCTAAGCCGAGTGAAAAATCACGAAAGGAACTTTTAGTGAAACTAGGTAGAACCGAGTTCATAGATTGTTTTCAATGCTTGAAGTGCACGAGCGGATGCACGGCTTTGAAGCTTTTAGAGTTGAAGCCTCATGAAGTAATGAAACTTGTTAGGCTAGGCTTTGTAGACGAGCTTGCTGCTTCAGAAATAATTTGGACTTGCGCCACATGCTTTAAATGCGTACAGCGATGTCCACAGAAAGCGTCACCGTATCATGTGATAATGGCTTTACGGAACCTCGCGGTGGAACGTGAAGTAGAAGTGCCGGAAGCTTACCTAGCAGCTGTTTCCCAAATACTTGAAAATGGTCTATCACAGACAATTCAGAAAATCACTACACGCAAAATGGAAACTTTGGATAGGGCACGTCTTAAATTGCCGGAGATTCCTGCTCCAAAAGAAAGTTTTCAGATAGTCTTTCTAAAGGCCTTGGAGGAAAAACAGAAATGAAAATGACTGTTTTCTGGGGATGCCGTATATTAACTAGCCAATACGCTTATGAAATGTCCGTTCGCCAAGTCTTTCCAAAGCTTGAAGTAGAACTAGTTGATTTGGGCGAGGCTACATGTTGCGGTGACCCTGTTAAAAGCATTAACACTCTTGCAGCCGACTATTTGGCAGTTAGAGTGTTGGCCTTGGCAAGTGTAACTGGATTAACGGATTTGCTTATTCCTTGCAACCGTTGTCACTTCACGATTTCAGAGGCGAAACATGGAATGGAAACAAATGGAGAACTTCGCTTAAAACTGGGCAAGTTATTGAATGAAGAAGGTTTAGAATACAATCCAAACATTAAGATTTGGCATGTAATTGACTTGCTGCATGATGTGGTAGGCTTGGAGAAAATTAAGGAAACGGTGAAAAAACCGTTTGAAGACTTGAAATTAGCCAGCCACGTTGGTTGCCAGATCATTCGTTACAGCGACCTAGGACGGGTTGATGACGCAGAGAATCCACGAAAACTTGACGAATTGATTAACGTGTTAGGCGCGGAAACTGTTGATTATTCAGAGAAACTGGATTGTTGCGGTGCAGCCTTGACCTATTCTCATCCGGATGCAGCTCTTTCTTTGGCGGGTTCAAAGATCAAAGCTTTACAAGGTTTGAATGTAGATGCCCTAGTCGTTTGTTGCCCTGCCTGTCAGATGATGTTTGACTCTAAACAGAAGGATTCTGGAGCAGCAGTAGGCGCCAAACTTGATCTTCCAGTCTTATACTACACGCAGTTGCTTGGTCTAGCTCTAAATATCAAATCAGAGAAACTTGGTTTGCATTTGAACCAAAGCCAAATCAGCCATCTTCTAACAAAAATTCCAGCCTAGCAAATATGTTCTTGTATTGACACCTAGTATGCGTGCGAGTGCCAAAATATTGATACTAAGCACTACGTTGGAACAGGGATTAACCTTTGTTTTTTAATACGTGAATTGTTTTTCTGCGTGCGGTTTCTTGCTGGCAAAAAATAAGGAGTTACTTGTAGGGGATAAATTCTTTTCCAAGCAGTTCTCTTGCTACAACGATCTTCTGGATGTTCAGTCCTCCTTCTGCTCCTACCACATAGGACATTACTCCACGCCAAGCAGCTTCATAGATATATTCTTTAGTGTATCCTGCTGCTCCAAGCCAAATCATTGCTTTCCTCGCAGCTTCCAAAGCTAGGGAAGGGCCTTTCCATTTAATTAAGGATATCCACTTGGCAATTTCGGTTGGCTTGAAGGTTTTAGCTTCTGAAGTTTTTTTCGGCATTCCTTCTTCTTGGTATCTTATGTCTTGCATCCAAGTTGTTTTTCTGGTCATTAGCTTTAGTGCTTCCATTTCACGGTAGATTTCAGCCAGTTCGAACTGGATTGCTTCATATTTGGCAAGACTGTGTCCAAAGACTTTTCTTTCTTTTATATACGGTACCGCCTCATCGATAATGCGTTGAATGATTCCCACACAGCTAGCTGCTATCATGATTCGAGCATTATCAAATCCTTCCATGGTATAGTAGAAACCTTTGCCTTCCTGTCCCAGCCTATACTCATCTGGGAGCCTTACATCTTCCATTTTGAAGCCACCGGTTGAAACTGCCATTCGACCGGCATCTCTGTAGGGTTCTTGAACCTCCACGCCCTCAGCATCTATCGGTAGGAAGAAGGAAGTCATGTTCCTGTGGGCGG
>DAOVQA010000119.1:0-4033 GCA_030628925.1 Candidatus Bathyarchaeota archaeon
AATTGTAGGCGATGTGAGAGGCAAAGGCTTGATGATAGGCATGGAAATTGTGGAAAACAAAGAAACTAAGAAGCCAGCGCCTAAGAAGGCTAAGGAGATTATGATTCGCTCGTGGAAACGCGGAGTCGCCGTCATCACATGTGGTGTCTCAACAATTAGAATTGCACCGCCACTTAACATTTCCAGAGAACTTGTTGATTCAGCGTTAGAAATAATTGGAGACATTGTAAAAGAGGTTGGAAAAGAAGATTAAGCCCTGCAGCGTGTTTACATGGAAATTGGGAGACTAACAATAAACGACTATGAAGAAATTGTTGGGCTTTGGCGTAAAGCGAAATTACCATTCAAACCAAAAGGAAGAGACAGTGAAGAAGCAATAGCAGTACAAATGGAGACAAATCCTGGCTTCTTCCTCGGAGCCTTTGAAGGCAACCACCTTATCGGCGTAGTCGTCATAAGCTGTAGCACGCGAAAAGGCTGGATAAACCGCTTAGCTGTAGACCCGGATTATAGACATCGTGGACTTGCTAAGGCTTTAATCGCTGAATCCGAAAAAGTACTCAGAAAACGCAATGTTAGAATTTTCTGTGCCTTAATTGAAAATTACAACGCTACATCCAAACAGCTGTTTAAGGAATGCGGCTATGTTGAGCATCATGATATAACATATTTTAGCAAAAGGGACAGTAACGAAGTCTAGTGGGCGCCAGAAAATTTTAGAAGTTTCTTGGTTTCGCTATTACTTCCTTTATCTTCAAATCGAAAAATTTTCCAGTGTTTGCAGGTTGTATACAGAGTGCTGTATCCGCACCTCTGCCCGTACCAGCGATGGCTATTACATCTCTGTCAACTGGAATTAAACCAGCATCTGCAGCCATTAAGGTAATTTCTACACATACTTTTGTTCCTTCACCCATAAGCCTAAGCGTGTTAGCGGTTAATTCTAAGGGTTGGATTGTATCAAAATCTTTACGAATTGCCCGTTCTACACCGCTTAACGCGTGGATGCCTGTGAAAATCTCTGCTTCATTTGCTAGAATTTCTCTTTTATACTCCTCTTTTAACTCGATTTTTCCAGGTTCCCGGAAACCAAAGCAATGCGTAACTATGACAACGTTACACCCTTTGAAGATTTTAGACACCTTTACTCCTGTTTCGCCAGTTGTTGAAGCAACCACTATGTCCCTTAACCCTTCTTTTTCTACATATTCTTTAACGAGTCTCAATAAGGCATCAGTGTTCTGTTTGCCTGCTTCCTTGAAATAGGAAACTTTCCTTTCAACGAAACTCAAAAGTTTTTCACCAAATTTTAACCTTTTGTTTATTAATCTTGTCGAGTTAATACCGTTTAAGCAATTTTTTTCTTAATGGTTTTCTCTTTAATTCCGTGCCACATATTTCACATCTCTTGGATTTGTAATTGGCTGGATACCGCTTGTGGCATGCAGGGCAATATCTCAACCATTGTAGGCGGAAGCGGATACCGAGAGTGATAAGTGAAGCGAATTCTATGCCCATTTGATTTGCAACATTTTGTATCGAATAGTCATCTGTTGCAATCGATGGAGCAAGGTCCATTGCCCTAAGTTCTAGAGCCAATGCTAGAACCTGAAGGTCTGCTTCTGACAAGAAAAATGAGTCTCCGACAAGTCTTGCTGAGGCTTTTACTTTATCTATAAAACTCTTTTTTGGTGCTCTTACTTTTAGCTTTCCGCTTTCTACTGCAGTCCTAAATCTGATCCGGATCATAGAGCTTCCCCGCACTTCTGTTCTAACCATTGGAACAGTATACTGTTCTTCGTTTATTGAAAACGGGTCGAAACCAGCTATAAAGGCTGATGTGTCCAGAACTATGACTCTTTTGCCTGTTTTATTCGTTAAGTTTCTCCTCCTAGTCCTCTGAAGATAAGTCTGTTTCTTAAGCGATGGTAAAAGTTTT
This sequence comes from Candidatus Bathyarchaeota archaeon, assembly GCA_030628925.1. Lineage (GTDB taxonomy): Archaea > Thermoproteota > Bathyarchaeia > Bathyarchaeales > Bathycorpusculaceae > SOJA01. Next base: position 1,940 of record DAOVQA010000119.1, read on the forward strand.
CCCTGAACCTTATGAAAGAAGTTTCATTTTTGGAACGCGTAACGGTTAGGCTTGCAAGTTCAGAACTTATAATTTTTCGGTGTTGTCCATCAATCACTATCAGAGTGTCTCTCGGTCTGAGAACCTTGATTGTGAGGCTTGAATCCGCTGGAAACACAATTGAACGGAAGACGCTTAAAGCACATATGGGTGTTAGAACAAAGGCATTTATGCATGGATCTAGAACAGGTCCTCCGGCTGAGAGTGAATAACCAGTGGAGCCGGTTTGCGTAGCTATCATGAATCCATCTGCTTGGCAGTTTAGAATCTGTTTTCCGTCCTTTATTATCTGTGCGTAAAGCAATTTTGCCGGCTCGTCGGCTGTGATTAATACTTCATTTAAGGCGTCTGGGAACTCTATGCCATCTGCTGAGACCGAAAGTTTCATGCATCTTTCAAGGCTGAATTCTCCCTTTAAGCACTTGTCAATCGCCTTAAAGGCCTGTTCCGGCTCCACCTCTGTTAGAAAACCTCGAACACCCATGTTTATTGCAAGTATTGGCGGTTCAGGTTTTGGGATTGAGACACAGGTTCTTAAAATTGTTCCATCTCCGCCAATTGTTATTATAAAATCAGTTTTCATTCGCTCTAGAGGCAGAGTCTTTTTTGGCGCTTCCATTTTCTTGGCTAACGTGTCTTCCACGTATACCTTTAACCCTTTTGCTCCTAGGTATTTTGTTATATCCTCAACAAGTTTTATGGTTTTTTTCTTGTCGAAACGGGCGACCAAACCGACGCTTTTGAACAATAATTTCACTTTCCAAATACAGCGATACCTTAATCTATATATGGCTGTTGTTTAAAATTGCTGTGGATAAGGGAACAGTAGATTGGTGATGGTATGAGTAAACCTGCTAGTGTTGGAAGCCTACGTGAAGGTCGATACATCATTATAGATGACGAGCCTTGCCACATAGTTGGCATAACTAAATCAAAACCTGGAAAACATGGGGGAGCCAAGGCAAGAATCGTTGCCATAGGTATTTTTGACGGCGCTAAGAGAAGCTTTGTTAAGCCTGTGGATGCAAATGTGGAAGTGCCATTAATTAATAAGGGGAGTGGGCAAGTTTTCTCGGTTTCGTCTTCTGGTGTTCAAATAATGGATTTGGAAACATATGAGTATTTAGATGCGCCTTTTCCTGAAGACGAAGACCTGAAGGCAAAACTTGTCTCAGGTGTTGAAATTGAATATTGGCAAATACTGGGCCGAGTGAAAATTGTTAGGACCAAGTAGGATGAGACGTCAGTTTAGAGAAAACCGTTTCTAGTTTTGATCTTTTGTGCACATTGTAGAATTGAAGCAACTAGGCATAGATGCTGAAAAGAAGCAAGATACTGTTCTTCAAGCCCGAATCGAGAAAATTATCGAACAAGAAACCAATTAACCCTAACAACCGCTCAGACAGAAAAAAAGTCTAACAGCTTTCTAAATAGTTTTGATATGTCACAGACAGTCAGACAGTCAGTATCTAGGTCTAATAGGGTATAGTCAGATACACATAAAACGAATCTTTCTAGCTAAATTTCAGCATTTAGATACTGATAGAATTTAACAGCATCTCTATGTGCGTTTCTCATATTGCTGTTTCATGAGCGTTAAGGCTTTTTCTATGGCATGGCTAACCGCACCAAATTCCTTTTCTCTTATTTTCTGTTCTATCCATTCTAAAAGGTCTTTGTCAATTGTTATGGTCTTCTTAACTTTCATGGTTTTTCCGTATATGTGTAGAACATACCGACTAATAAGAGTGTCCACGACAGAATAAGGGTTATTAGTGTGTCTGAGTAATATATATGTGGTATTCACATTGAGCAATACACAACTGAAGCATGAGCAACTACGCAAACAATTGAAAGAAAACGGTTACAAAAGCGAAACCATAGACAAAATTCTGAATTTCTACAATAAGTAGTTTCATACTCTTCTTTCAACTTCAACAAGCCTTTTCAAGTGAATCGTTAGAAGATATGGCTAACCGACACGACAGAGAGGATGAACTGGAAGATTCAGAAGAGAGCGGTTCCTATCCGATTTTTGATGAAGCCTTCGTTTAA
>DAOVQA010000083.1:0-5330 GCA_030628925.1 Candidatus Bathyarchaeota archaeon
ATCATCTGTTGAATGTGTCTTTTGAATACTTCATGGAAATTAATGAGAGCTGATTCCCCTTGTGGATGGTGTGCGATAACCGCATCATAACCTAAACGTTTGGCGAGCAAGAGCTCTGATATACTGGCATCAATTCCCAGCAATACTTTCCTGATATTGTCCCCTTTCACATATATGGTGCTGTCTTCAGGGATCTCCTTCAGCCCTGCTAGTTCTAAAGCTAATTCCATAATCTCTTGAGTATTCAATCTATTCACCTGCATTTATGTGCCAACATCTCTTTACTTATCTATTGTGCCTTCCATGATTTCTCAACAGAAGATTTCATCAAAAATCTTCATCCAGCGCGCTTGTAAAGGTTATTAAGGATTAGCCGATCTTGAAGGCTGTATGATGGCTGGCATGACCGTTTTGATTAGTCAAGAGTTGCTGCAGGCAATTTTTGAAGGTGCAAGAAGGCTTTACCCAAAGGAAACAATTTTGCTTCTTCGAGGCGAAAAGAAGAAAAATCTAATCACGGTTTCCGAACTTATTGTTCCTCCACTCGCAACCTATGGGAGAAGCTTCGCCAGCATTCCACTTCACATGTTGCCCATGGATTTCTCCATCGTTGGAACTGTACATTCCCATCCATCTGGAAATCTAACACCATCTACAGTAGACCTCAACCATTTCTTTGGAAATGTACTCATGATCGTAGGTTTTCCCTTTGCAGAAAAAAGGAATACTGCAGTATACAACCGAAATGGAGAAAAGTTAACATTACAAATAACCAAAGCATAAAGAAACATCTTAGGCACTTATTTCTTACCTTTAAGTGCATGCTTGCATTCTCACAAAACGAAGAATATATCTGTAAGGTAGCGAAAAACGTTGAAGGGGCAAAGGACCTAGCAGAGGCTGGATTCGAGTACGTAACTGAAGTAAACGGCGTAAAGCTGTTCCGCAAAATGAAGACCTCATACCTTGGTACCTGATCTATCCCTGAGGGCCCGTGGTCTAGTATGGATTAGGACGTTGGCCTGCGGAGCCGAAGATCCTGGGTTCAAATCCCAGCGGGCCCGCCATTTCTACGCTAACACTCAAAGGCACTGAGTAATGCATCTATGTCTTTTCCATTGTTTTCGCCTGAATATCCTCCTTCAAGAACGAAGAAGGTAGGCTTGTTTAATGATGCTATTCTTATTCCTATTTCTCTGAAACCTGTCTGAGTCAAACCAAGAGAGGCTAAGTCTCCAGCGTGAGTGTCAAATCCAGCAGAAACCGCAACAACCTCAAACTTGTCCATGTCAAGTTTGCTCAAGGCTTCATCAAGAGTTTTCAAATAAACTTGATCTCCACAATCTACCCTTAAAGGAAAATTGAGACAATTAGCCTCAGAAACACCTCCAGTGCCAGGGTAAAAATACCCCATTTGTAAACGATTGTCGGAAACTTTTCTTGAATAATGTGGATACCTATGCAACCCAACATACATTACCTTTTCATCTCCTAAGAAAATTTCCTGCGTTCCATTTCCATGATGGCCATCTATATCCAAAATCAAAGTAGGCTTGTTCATATGCTTCGTAGCTATTGCCACATTGTTCAGGTAGCAGAATCCCTTAGTGCCTACACCTAAGGCTTTGCCTCTTCTTCCAGCATGATGACCTGGAGGTCTCATTAAAGAAAATCCGTTAACTTCAGCTGCCAAGATAGCTCCTCCAGCTGAGAGTCTTGCATACTCATAAATCCCTTCATAAGCCGGGGTGTCAGCATCCTCTACAAAACCATCTTTAAACCTTTGGACATAGTCAGCATCATGAACTCTAAGAATGTCCTCTTCAGATGCTGGTTCAGGCACCAAAAAATCGTAGTTTTTCTCCTTCAGAATCTTATAAGCCCTTCTAACCCTTTCAGGCCCTTCAATATGCCCGGATCCATACTCTAAACATTTCTTTGAGAAAACAATCTTCATATTATCCCAGAGCTTTCATCTTCCTCAAAAAAGAATATATCCTTTTGCTTATACATGGCTGTTTTTAAGTTAAAATATAACATCAACCCTAAAATGTTAGATAACTCGCAAAAAAGGAGAAAAAATCAATGGTTTCCGAAAACCCCTTCGCTGAGTTCCACTTGGAATGTCAAAATAGAATAGGAGATGCCCTCAAAAGACTTTTTCCTGAGATGAAAATCACCCGCTTATCCTTGGAAAAACCACCCAATCTAGAGTTCGGTCAGCTGGCTTCCTCACTGTGTTTCGAGCTTGCCAAGCAACAGGGTGAAAAACCCCTCGTTCTAGCTAGACGCTTAGTCAAAGCCATTGACAAGTCAAAATTCTCCTTGATCAAGCGTGCTACTGCCGCTGGAGGAGGCTACATAAACATTTACGTGGACTTCGGAAAGTTTTCGGCTTTAACCATTGATTCCACTAGACATCTTGACACCGAATACGGCTTTGTCAAAACCGAGAAACCTCTGAAAATCATTGTTGAGCATACAAGTGCGAACCCTCTTCATCCCATACACATTGGGCACGCTAGAAATCCTATGCTTGGAGACGCCATAGCTCGAACGCTTAAATCAAGAGGCCACACCGTCTATCGTCACTATTACATCGATGATGTAGGTCGTCAATCAGCAGTCTTAGCCTACGGATATGAAAAGCTTGGCAAACCCAAACCTGAAGGAAAACCAGACCACTTCTTCGGCGAAATATACACAACAACAAGCTGCCTGATCGAAATTACCCGCCTAAAAAAGGAACTTGAACGTGCAAAAACGGTTTCAGCAACCGAAGAGGTCAACGGGCTTAACAGAGAATTGGACGATTGGATGTCAGTAGCTTCTGAACTTCAAGAAAAAAACTCGGAGCTCTTCGAAGCAATTTTAGAAAAAATCAGTGAAGATAAGAACTCTGAAAGGATAATCAACGAATTAAATGAAGCATATGAACGTGGAGACGAGTCCACTAGACAACTGATAAGAGAGGTCAGCGAACTGTGTCTACAAGGCTTCAAGGAAACCCTAAACCGTGCAGAAGTTTCCTATGATTCATGGGACTGGGAAAGCGAGTTAGTTTGGAGCAGTCTAGTGCAGAAAACTCTTGAGAATCTGAAAAGAACACCATACGTTTGCACTCTAGGCGGAGTTTTGGAATTCAACGCTGAAAAAGTAGCTCGAGAAAAAGGCTTGAAGAAAAAAATTGGCTTAAAAGAGTCCTATGAAGTTCCCTCCTTAACGCTTGTACGTGCTGACGGCACCACACTTTATCCTACGCGAGACATCGCCTACACCTTGTGGAAGTTCGAAAAAGCTGAAAAAATCATCAACGTTATTGGGATGGAGCAGAAGTTAGCTCAATTACAATTGAAAATAGCATTGCACGCTTTGGGCCACTGCGACTACGCAGATAACCTAATTCACTTCGCTTACAACCTTGTAACTCTTCCAGGCTACAAAATGTCAAGCCGAAGAGGACGATACATAACATTCGACAAAGTAATGGACGAAGCAGTAAACCGAGCATACGAAGAAGTTTCGAAGCGTTCTCCACAGCTCTCAGAAGAAGTGAAACAGAAAATCGCAAACTTCGTCGGCATGGGTGCAATACGATATGCCCTTGTATCTGTCGACCCATCCAGACCTGTCATGTTCACGTGGGACAGAGTGCTGAACTTCGAAACAAACAGTGCACCATACATACAATACTCCCATGCAAGAGCCTGCAGCATCCTGAGAAAAGCCGCAAGAAACCCTGAAAAACCAGCTTACAACCTGCTAAAAGAAAAACTGGAACAGAAAATAATCCTAGCTATAGCAAGCTTTCCAAGCGTCTTCATTGAATCAGCAGAGCTCCTAAAACCCAACCTAATCGCCGACTTCGCTAATTCCCTTGCAGACAAATTCAACACGTTTTACAACGCACTGCCAGTAATAAAAGCTGAACCACAAGAGCTTAGCGACGCAAGATTAGCTTTAGTTGATGCCGTAAGAATAGTGCTGAGAAACGCACTCAATCTAATCGGCATAGTAGCGCCTGAAAGAATGTAAAACTCTTATAACCCACCTTCAATCATAGCAACTGCTGTGCTTGTCCCAATTCTGTTCGCTCCAGCCTTGATCATAAACATCGCGTCAGCGTACGTTCTTATGCCACCTGCTGCCTTAACACCAAAATCGTCGCCTACAGTCTGCCGCATCAACCTAACATCCTCAACCACTGCCCCCTTGCCGAAAAAGCCAGTTGAGGTTTTAACGAAATCTGCGTCAGCCTCTTTAACAAGCCTACAAGCAATTATTTTCTCCTCGTTTGTTAGACAAGCTGTTTCAATAATAACCTTGACAATTATTTCCTCTGACAACCGTTTAACACAGACAACAGCCCCTATATCCCGCTTCACAAATTCGTAATCACCTGATTTCAACGCACCCAAATTAATGACCATGTCCAGTTCCTCGGCACCGTTCTCTACAGCTTTAACAGCCTCTAAAGCCTTAATTTCCATAAGCGTAACCCCAAAGGGAAATCCTATTGTCGAGCAAACCTTAACCTTTGATTCCTTCAAGAGCCTCGCAGCCACCTTAACATAAACCAGATTAACACATACACATCCGAAACCGTACTCAACCGCTTCTCTACACAATTTCTCAATATCGCTTTCAGTTACTGCAGCCTTAACATCAGTAGAATCTATCATTCTCGCCAATTCTTCCCTTGAAACAGCCATTTTCTTCACTCCCTAACGCCTAAACTACCTTTCAGTCTTATTATTAGTTTATGCTAAACAGCTGTCTTGACAAATTCTCTAATTTTCTCTGCCAGAAGCTCAGGCTCTTCCACGGCTTCTCCATCCCACAACATGTATGGAAGTGCCCAAGCATCTGTGAAGCTTAATGCTTGTATTCCCGGTCTGCTTATCACCCTTAAGTTCACGTCGAAATAGTCTAAATGCTTGTCCATTGGTCCTGAAACAATTATGGCGTTGAAACTGCTGTACCCCTCTTTATGATAAAACTTCAAAATTTTCGATAAACCTTCAGCCAATCCAAACAACTCTTCATCACTTAACTCCAATAAACTAGATTTGCCCCTAACTATAGCTTGAACTTCATTCAAACCCCTTAAAGGTGCAAATGGAACAAGCCACTCCACACCACAGTCTTCAAATAAGTATCTTTCTTCACCCTTTTCCCTGAATATCAGGTCTGACCAATAACTGGGTCCGTTGCTTTCACAGTAGATTTTGCTTTTCTCAAGCAACAACTTCACCAAATAGAACGGTCTATCTCTGACCAGTACTTGCATGTGAGGATGAACTATAGAAGAGCCAGCTGGCGGCAAATAG
>DAOVQA010000154.1:0-3536 GCA_030628925.1 Candidatus Bathyarchaeota archaeon
GTCTTCAATGGCTCCTGCTAGACATAACATGTGGCCTGTTGTTGTTGATTTACCATGGTCCACATGTCCCATAATTACCAAGTTCAAATGAGGTTTTCCGGTTTTACTCATTTTTTTTCCTCCTTACTTTTATCGAATTAACTCTGTATTTGATGAATTCGTTTACACAACTGTTCATTCAGTTATTTTAAGTTTATGATAAGCGTGACAGCATATAGTTTGAATTGCTTTGGAGCAATGTGTAAACCGTTGACTGTTCAGGAAGAACTGAAAACAAAGTGTTTCAGGATGTCTGAAGATTCGTCAGATGAAAGCTACAGTTTGGAAGGAATTGTCTTTGGACTTGACGGGTGGTTTATTATGTGTTTAGACTTGATAATAGGTGTTGCCAAGGCTACTTCAAATACTCGTTTTTATGATGGTTACTGAGATAATCGGAGGGTTTGCAAATGCTTTGGGCAATTCCATCGGCTTCTTCATGTCTCAATCGGCGGAAAGAGCATTACAGATTCATGAAACAACGGATCATGGAGTAACAACAAGAATACTCTCCAAAAGGGAGTATTCACTAACACGTCTTTCACATTTACATCAACAGTCGCAACTGTGTTAATTCAATTGTCGCCATTTACTGTTCCCGTATGGAACATGCCATAACACTTACTTTTGCAGTTGGAACTGTGATGGCGTTCATTCTGGAGAGCTATGATGGCAGAACAAGCCATGGAAACCCCTGCAAAGAAGGAGTGAAATACGCCTTACTCGCCACAGCAGGGGCCGTAATCTCTCATTTCATAGCAGATTGCATTCAACTCCTAATTTAAGACATGCGCTGTAGATTCTGGAAAAAGGTCAAAAGACTTGATAGTGTCTTGCCGTGGAAACAGATATTAAAGCTAGTTCTCGGAATTAATGTTTGTGGATGCGTTTAGGTTATGCCAACAAACTTGCCTGCTGAAGCTAAACATAAATGGACTGAGGTTTCGGCAGCAAGAAAGCCGAGGGTAAAACTGCAGCTTTTGAAAGAGTTTATGAGTCTTGTTCCGAAACATAAAGGTAACGAGAAACTGCGTTCTCAAGTAAAAAAGCAGATGGCTGCTCTGCGAAGAGAGATGGTGGAGAAGAAACGTAAAAGAGCTGGAAAGGGTGGACCAAAATTTTTCATAGAGAAAGAAGGAGCAGCTCAAGTGGCAATAATCAGTTTGACGAATGCTGGAAAAAGCAGTTTGCTTGTGTCCACTACGAATGCGAAGGTTGAGGTTTCACCTAACCCCTACACAACAAGAGATCCGAGGCCTGGCATGCTGGCCTATGAGGATATGCAGTTTCAAATGGTTGAGACTCCAGCGTTGATGGAAGGCTTAGCTAATGACAAAGCACGTGGAGTCCAGACTCTAGCTTTAGCGCGAAATGCTGACTGCTTGATCTTGATGTTGGATTTGTCGCATGACCCTGTTGGTCGATTGTCGCTGATTTTGGATGAGATGCAAAAAGCTCGAGTGTTCGTTAGTAAACCTAGGGCACGCGTTGAAGTTGAAAGGAAATTTATGGGTGCTGGCTTGCAGATAATTTTGGTTGGGAGATTTGTTGACTGCACTCTTAGGGATGTTAGGGAATTGCTCAAGAGTTATCGTATCACTGATGCTGTTGTCAAGATTTATGGAGATGCTACGCTTGACGAGGTTGAAGAAGCGATTTTTGAAAGCACAATTTACAAGCCAGCGGTGATCGTTGCAAACAAAATTGACTTGGAGAAAAGCAGAGCAAATCTCAAAATGCTGAAGACCTATGTTGGCAACAGGTTACCTGTCCTTGCGATTTCATGTAAAACAGGGGAAGGCTTAGACAGGCTTGGTGAAGCCCTATTCAAGGCATTAGATGTGATACGTGTCTACACTAAAGAACCAAACGCTAAAGAATGTTCCAAAAGACCATTTGTACTCGAGAAAGGGGCTAAGATCTGTGACTTAGCCAAGAATATTCACAGTGATTTCAGCAGTAAATTCTCTTTTGCAAAAGTCTGGTCTGAACGTCTCGTTTTTAGTCCACAAAGGGTTGGTTTGACGTTTAGCCTTGAAGATGGGGATGTGGTTGAGATACACATGAAGTAGTCTACTGGGAGTTGTTATCTCGAGGCTTTAGCTATTCTTTCCAGTTCATGACGTTTTGAAACTGCGTAGCTTTTCATGTCATGATTCGCAGCTAGAATTAGCTCTTCTGCCAAGCATTCTGCAACTGAACGTTGATTATGCATTGACGCATGCCTAGCTCCTTCGCTGATAAGCCTTAAAGCCAAGTCAACTCTTCTCTGTGGCGACACATCTACAGATAAGTGATATACTACGCCACCGTAACTTAATCTAGTTGTATCCTCGCATTGCGCACAATTTTCCACAGCTGCAACAAGCACCTTTACAGGGTTTCCACCGGTACGTAAATGCATTATTTCAAAAGCATGCTTCATAATATTTATGACTTTAGCTTTTTTCCCAGCATTTTTACCTGGACGCATAAGGTTGTTTAAGAGTCTTTCAACAATGTTGACGTTAGCCTTACGGAAGCGCTTGTGTTCATGACGCCCCATGCTGTGTGGAACTGCAACTGGTTTTAGGGATATATACCTGCTTAACCCTGGATCTCTTATCTCAATGTCTTTGAAACTCCATTTTCCGAAAAGCTTTATCTCAACCTCTTGCTTCTGGCTCATAGCTCTCACCGCATCGGTTTCTGTTTCTTTCCAAGTACAAGCTCCTTCAACGATACGCCGTTAACCAGTATGACTTTCCAGCGTACTCCAGGAATGTCGCCCATGGCTCCTCCACGAGGACCGCCTATACCTTCAACTAATACTTCATCATGCTCGTCAACAATGTTTAAGGCTCCATCTCCGGGCAGAAAAGCAGTTATAAGGCGACCGTTTTTAATGAGTTGAGTTCTCACACATTTTCTTATGGCGCTGTTAGGCTGTTTGCTTTCAACACCTACTTTTTCCAGGACTATGCCGCGGCTCATGGGTGCTCCTTTAAGAGGATCCGCCTTTACATCCAGCCTTAACACTCGACGTTTATAGTACATGTTACTCCAACGGAATTTTTTCCGTTTCGCAATCAATTTTCTTGCTGCAAATTCGCCCTTCGGAGATTTCGAACCCATATTTATGTTTCCTCTTCGCTACGTCTAATCACACTTCTAATATTTAAACTGTAATACGGTAATCCTAGCCGTAAAATAGTAATGTTTTTAGCTGTAGCCTACGAATCTTTTCGGCTTTCTGAAGACATGAACCCCTTGGAGCCCATTAACCTTTTCAGAGCCCCCCCTCCCCCCCCTAGTTTTTTCTCTGGTTTTCATGCGTGTGAATAGAGAAGGTGAGTATGGCAATTCCAGCCATGAGTTGTGGTTTTATAGTCAGGTTGAGTAAGTTTGGTCAGGTATATGGATGACTCTGGAAATAATTAAGGCAAGTTTGACGTTTGAACAATACTTTCCTTCACCCCATCTCTAATGTAGTATAACTTGACTGATCGAAACGGTTA
>DAOVQA010000186.1:0-2707 GCA_030628925.1 Candidatus Bathyarchaeota archaeon
AGAGCTGAAGAAGTACACTGGTCTCGTTTCTAAGGAGATTGAGAGAATTAGGATTACTACGGATATTGATGGCGTCGTTTTGAAGGCTGACACTTTAGGCTCGTTAGAAGCCATTGCTGAAAGTCTAAAACGCAATGATGTACCGATTCGGTTGGCTGATGTTGGAGATGTTTCGAAAAGGGATGTCGTTGAAGCAGGTGTTGTGAAGGAGAACAAACCTTTCTACGGTGTGATTTTAGCCTTTAACATTAAGATCTTACCAGATGCCGAAGAAGAAGCGTCAATTAAGGGCGTTCAGATTTTCCATGACAAAATAATCTATCGCTTAATGGACGACTATCTATTATGGCTTAAGAATCAACAGGAGACAGAGATTGAGCAAGAGTTTGAGAAGCTTGTCATGCCAGGAAAAATCCGCATTTTAGAAGGATATGTTTTCCGTAGGGCGAAGCCAGCTATCGTTGGCGCCGAAGTCTTGGCTGGAAGGATAAAGCCGAAATGCAAGCTTGTGAGGGATAAAAATGGAGAAGAAATTGGTGAAATACAACAGATTCAAGAAAAAGGAAAAACACTGCCAGAAGCTCAGCAAGGGATACAAGTGGCAATATCCATGAATAAGCCAATAGTTGGAAGACACATTTTCGAAAAAGACATATTGTTTGTGAAGGTACCAGAGGGTCATGCAAAAGTGTTGCTGACAACTTTTATGGATAGGTTGACATTGGAACAGCAAGATGCATTAAACGAATACGTCAAACTGATGAGAAAGAAAATGCCGTTCTGGGCTGCATGAAAACTAGGTTGAAAGTCTAGTATACGCTGTTTCTGAGTACGCAAGCGCACGTATCACAGTGGAAGCTTTTTCCCGATTTCTGTTTCCTTTGCTTTCTCATAGATGAGGATGGCAGTTGCCATATCTTCTATGGCCAAGCCTAGGTTCATGGACAAAATGCGTTCTCTGGAATTTTCACGACCAGGTTTCTTGCCGCTCACGATTTCATCCAAATCCGCATACACGTTGGGTATACTGGAAAAATATCCCAGTTTCCTATAGTGTGCCAGTTGGTTGCGGTCATCAGTACAAAATTTATCCATGGAATGCATAGCCTCTGGTTTCCAGTACGAATCGAAATCTAAGGAACAAGCAAAACCGCCGTCCTTAAACCATGATTCCTCGATTACAGGCTGCGGATTTTTCAAAATTGGGCCAGCGGTCACTACTAGGTCACAGTTTTCAACAGCCTTTCGAGGCGAGGAAACGGGAACAATTTTCAGTCCATGCTTAGCAGTCATCTCGTCCACATACCTCTGCAAGTTCTCACTGTTAATATCATAGGCTTTCACCTTTTCCAAGTTCTTACAAACCACCATCAAAGCTTCGAGGTTACTTCTGCCCTGAACACCGCACCCAAGAACACCAAAGACTCTCGAGTCTGGCTCAGCCAAGTATCTAGCCGCAACTGCAGTTGCTGCTCCAGTTCGTTTGGCTGTTATCCATGTACAGTCCATAACGCACTTGGGAACACCGGTTTCAGGGTTGTTCAAAATAAGTAGTCCAGATATGTACGGTAGGCCACGCTTGGCGTTTTCCGGGAACCCGCTCACCCACTTAACGCCTGCTGACCTCATATTAGGTATGTAAGCTGGCATGGCGTGAATGAAGGCGTCCTTTTGGGGGTGGATGCCAGGCTTGGGCGGCACCTCAGTTCGTCCTTTCGCTTTCTCAAGGAAGGCTTCTTCAACAATTTGGATGATCTTCTCCATAGGAATGTTTAGTTTCTCTACGTCGTATCTAGAAAGGTATAGAACTTCAGAGGAACTCATTGTAGACACTTGATCCCTCTAACCGGTCAAGGTTGGCATTTTTCGATTCTGTACTGTAACTTGTAGAAAGGTCATGAATAAATTTTACTAGTGCTGGCGTTAGGCAGCCGCGCTGCGATCTCCAAAGTTTGCTCTGGTTTTTCCAGTATATCTTACACAAACACCTGAACTATGAGATAACAGCTTCTTTTCACCGCAAATCAAACATTTCCCCATAAACTGACCATACAATATAAACTTAGCAAATCCTAGCAAAACTCTTCTAAATACAGGGCTTCAAACACACAGAGATGTAGAGTTAACCACCGCTAACAGGCGGTAATATGGCTAAGACATCTCCGTCAGTAAGCTTTGTCTTCAATCCATCGAGTGTAGTTGTGCTGCGACCATTCAGAAGCAACAGCAAGTAGCTTTGTAGTTCTCCGGTTTTCCCATCAAAAACATATTCAGCAAAATCCTTGTTAAAAATCTCAGTCAAACGCTCCAGCACTTTCTCGATATTGATCTCTTCGTTGTCCTGAAACGCTATGCATTCCACCTTTTTTCCAACCAATTCCCGCAGTGCAGCAAAGAAACGTACATACACATTCAAAAGCCCAACCTCTCCAACAATTCAGCCCCCAGTATCAGCATATCCAACCAGAACTTCATAATTCGGATTTAGGGATTCATCTTTTATGTTCAAAAGCATTCTGCCCCCACAAATAAAGACAAACATGTCCAGCAATCCCTCATCTAACTCTCCATAATGCCTCAACTTATTCTCAAGTATGCCTAAAAGGTTTCCATATTTGGCACCGCCAGGAATATGGATGGTGCCTACTTTTCCAGACGAGCCGAAACACTTTGCTATTCCACGGCTTAGGTATCGTACTTTAACTTC
>DAOVQA010000029.1:0-9540 GCA_030628925.1 Candidatus Bathyarchaeota archaeon
CTGCTCGCCCGTGATAGGCAGGGACGCCGTGATGAGGATGGGCGGCTGGAAGATACCCGGGGCAGGCTCGCACTACTTCCTGCCGCCCAAGGCGAAGACCGTTGAGGACTACCGCAAAATCGAGGGGATACTGAGCCTCGAAAGCCACACGGAAAACGTGGAGTTCGCCGCGCAGAAGAGGATGGCCTCCGAGATGCTGAGGGCAGCGGGAGTAAACCCCGAGCAGCTACTAAAGAAGGCAGACATCGGCGACGGTATAAAGGAGCAGGCGGACTACCTGACAAAGCACCTCGTCGGGCTGCTGAACATCGTCAAAGCGGTGAACAATGTCAATGGCGAATCGCCCCCGAAATGAGCCCCGTTTCGTTGGTTTAGTTGGTCAAATAGCCAACTAATACATATAACAACAACCCAACATTCTAGTCACAAGAGGCTCACAAGAATGAAATGCCATCAATGTGGAAAAGAAATTTTCCTACCTTTTAGATGCCCATATTGCGGTGGCTATTTCTGTTCAGAACACCGTCTACCGGAAAACCATGAATGCCCAAGAATGGAGTTAGCAAGAGCCCCAAAAATAGAAACAAGACCGACAATTGTTCAAAAACAAAAACCACATGAATACACACTTACACCACGAAGAAAAATACATTTCACCAACAGAGAAACTAAGCATCTAGCAATAGCCGCATTGCTTGTCATAGGCATCGGATTATCCTTAGAGTACCCATGGACCCTTCTCGGGTTCCAAAGCATTTTCCTCAATGATTACGTCATGTTGACAACATTCACAATAATACTGGCAGCATCATTCTTCATACATGAAATAGCTCACAAAATAGCTGCACAGAGAATGGGTTTTTGGGCGGAGTTTAGACTTGTTTCCACCGGCGCAATTTTAACGTTAATCTCTATTATTTTACCATTTAAAATAATATCTCCAGGCGCAGTTATGGTATCAGGATATGTGAATAGAAAAAGCATGGGAAAAATATCCATTGCTGGACCATTAACAAACATTATTCTATCAACGATACTTCTGATAGTAGCGTTTCCTTTCCGCATAACAGCCCTCATTCTTGGCAGTGTATTCAACGCATGGATAGCTCTCTTCAACCTCATCCCCTCCGGAAGGCTAGACGGACTTAAAATTTTTCGATGGAACAAGACAGCATGGGCTTTAACATTCACAACAAGCCTGATCCTCACAATAATCTCTTACATCTATAGTCCGTTCATATAAATGCAAAAAACACAACAGAATTTACACTAACAACCGTATTAAAGAAGCTCTATAGTCACATGCACTTCTTCCGGAACCCGGATACGCATGATACGCCGCATAACACGTTCTTCAGCATCAACATCTATAAGACGCTTATGAATACGCAGCTCCCACCTATCCCACGTGGCTGTTCCCTCACCACAAGGCGACTTCAAAACAGGAACCCTCAGTCGCTTAGTAGGCAACGGAACTGGACCTGTCATTTTAACTCCTGTCTTCTGAGTTATTGCCTTTAGCTCTTGGCATACCCCTTCCAACTTCTTATAGTCTGTACTTGTTAAGCGTATTCGTGCCTTCCTAACCATCGCTCTAATCTCAGCTCTTACAGATTTATGATACTTACCATAGACGCTCAAGCATAAATAAAAACTTATCGAAACAAAAGCTATAACGAGTGCCTAGATGAATTAGAGGATAAAAACTGGAAAAACCGAAGTTGAAAGTGAAAGGGTTAATTCTAGATCTAGACGGTACAATAGTTGACTCAACAGAGGCATACTACGAAGCTGCAAAAGCAGCTTTTGCCGCCATAGGACAAGAAAACGTTGACACTGACATAGCAGCAGAAATTCCAAGGAGACTTGAACAAAACCTTTCGATAAGCACTATGATAAGGGGAATTAATGCAAAGAAGTTCCTAAATGCGTATCTCAATGCATATTACAAGGTGACAGCTACAAAGACGAAACCAATAGCCAATGTCCAAGAAACATTGAAAAAACTTTCACAAAAGACAAAACTAGCGCTAGTGACAATGCGTCATGTCAAAAAAGAAGAAGTCACTAAAGAACTGAGAGAATTCGGCTTGATCAAACATTTTCAGCTTATAGTAACTGCGCTGGACACTCATAACCCAAAACCATCTCCAGAAGCACTGATAAAGTGTGCAAAACAGCTGGACATCCAGATAAACGAGTGTGCAATCGTCGGTGATTCCATCGTAGATGTAAAAGCGGGCAGAAACGCTGGAGCCAAAACAGTTGCTGTTTTGTCTGGAATATTTACAAGAGAAGAGTTAGAAAGGGAGAAACCGAACTTGATTCTGAAAAACATCAACGAACTTCCACATTTTCTTTAAATGCCTCTGAAACGGGCTTCAGAATATTTCTAAACGTGAAATATAGCAGAAAAATATCTAAAACAGTTATAGAAGCCACCATAAATAAAGCTTAATTAAAACCTCAGCGTTAGATTCAAAGTGGAGAAGACTTCGAAGCAGGAGTAACCAATGAATTTCATAGAAATGCTATTATCAGAAAAACTGAAGAGCAAAAATCCAATGTTGGACATTTTCGGTTCTGACCGTAAAGTTCTCCAAATAGCATGCGAAGACCTTACAAGCTACCTTAAAGTTCACTGGAACCTTATGGCAACAGAAGCAAGTGAATGTGAACTTGTAGACAAACTAGAAGAGTTCTATAACGAAAGCCCAGATGAGCTTGAAGAATTTATAGACTTGTGGACTGGTATGTGGCTTAAAAAGTGGAAAGAAAGGGTGAAACTCCTAATAGGTAAGGACAAAACCAGGAGATGGAACAAAGTTACTGAAATCCTTAAGAAAGCAGAGCCGCTTTGGAGAAAACTTGCAGACCGCAGAGAAATACAAGATGTAATAATATCAAAACTTATTAGAAACGCTGAAATCTGTGGCACGTCGATATTAGCGGAGAACCTTCTTAAAATGGAGCTGGGACGTGACAAGACAAGATATACTAGCGAGGAAGAACAGATACTAAACGTAGTCAACAACGCTTTAAGGAAAGCTGGAGAACTAGTTCGAAGCAAAGGACCATTAATTTTCGTCAAGGTCGACAAGGGTTACTATCTATATTCGCAATAAACAAGTCTTAACTGGTTCGCTCTCTGTTAAGATTCTTAGTTCGCCATGAGTGTTTGCTAATAGTCTTTGTTTTTCCATAACCACAGGCTGCACATTGCTTCTTCGTAACATTATATGCTCTTCTTCCACACCGTCTACATTTTATGTGGACTGTTTTTCCTTGGTGCTTACCAAAGGACGGCGTTCCCTTCCCCAAAGTTGTCACCTTGGTGGAGGCGATACGAGAACAACATTGTCTCCACGAACTATTATCAAGCCTAACTTCTTCACGTTTTCAACGTTTGTTGTGTCTTCAGTTTCCTCAAGAACCAAGTTCAGATGCTGGTCAAATCCCTTTAGCTTCCCACGCAAACCCTTTCCACCCTTCAATCTAACAATAACCATTTTTCCAAGGCTCTGCTCAAGTATTTCAGTTGTCATTTCGCTCATTTTGAACCCTCGAACAACATTTTATGTCTTTTATACTTGAACTTATACCATTTAAACCTATCTAAGAGAGAAGTACCATGCCAGAGAAACATCGAAGATATTTTCTGAAAGCAAAAGAGGCAAAATCAATTTTGAGCGAAGCTTCAGAGACACTAAAAAAGGATTTCAATCAGATTTTCAAAAGCAAAGTTGATGTGGAACTGGTTGAAACAGGTTTTGCTGATGTATTTCTTGTAAACGGAAACCCATTGCTTTTTAGGATTCAAGGAAAAATCCGTCCAACATTAGTTTTCAATGAGCTTTTTGCTTTAACACCTAGAATTATTGTGGATATGGGTGCTGTCCAGCATATATGCAATGGCGCAAATGTGATGGCTCCCGGAATTGTTCGCTTTGAAGGAACATTCAAGAAAGGAGATTTCGTCCTTATCGTAGACGAGAAGCACGGCAAAATAATTGCATTAGGCGAAGCCGCTTATGACATGGATGCAGCAAAAAGAACCCCAACAGGTGTTATAATCAAAAATGTTCATTTCGTCGGCGACAAAATATGGAATTTCATAAAAAAAATGAAGAACACATAAGGAAGAATTGAATTAATCGTTACACAACACATTAGAAGAAGACAAATTTTCACACCATCTATCTTCATTCGAGAATCAAACAGACGTGTCTGATCTAGATTCTAAATTCGTAAAATACTTTAACAGTTAATCTGTATTGCAAATTCAGAGGCACGATTTAAAGAAACGCTTAAACTCTCAAAAGCAGATAATATGTTAGAGAGGAGAAGTTTGCCAGGTCTAAGCGACATATTCCGTAAATCCAAGAAAGCAAAAAAGAAACTGGTTAGAGCTGAAGCTGAAAGCGCTTATGACAAAACATATCTGAAAGCCATGCCACTCCACGATCTATCTGATTTAGACACTGTCAAAAGTGAAGTGAACGCTGGAAACATTATGATTCTCAGGATAACTCCTCTCGCAAAAAGAAGCATTGAAGATGTAAAACGTGCAGTAAACGAACTATGCGAGTTTGTTGAATCAATTGGTGGAGACATCGCCCGTCTAGGCGAGGAAAGAGTTGCTATCTGCCCAAAAAATGTAAGAATATGGCGGGAAAAAACGTCTATACCAAATAAGCCTATACCTACAGCAGCCTAAAAGTTTCCATAATTGCTGGCACTAACGCTTGGATTCCACACCTTCTCTGAACCAAGTTTGCTATGCTCAGACACTTCGCTCTCTCACCATGACACACAAAGACTCTTTCAGGACTCGGTTTAAGATGAGTTATGTAATTGATTATTTGACGTCTATCTGAATGACCGGAAAAACCTTTGATCGATTCCGCTTGCAATCCAACTTTCACAACCCCCATTTTACCATCAGTACTCATCATTGTAACGGATGATAAACCCTTTTGCACTCTCCTTCCCATGGTGCCCTCAATCTGATAGCTTACAAAGATTATGGTGTTTCTCTCATCTCCTGCTAAACTCTTGAAATACTCTATGACAGGCCCACCCTCAAGCATTCCAGATGTAGCCATAATAATGCACGGTTCACCATCTATTATCTCCTGCCTAACGCTTGGATGCTCCACAATTGTGAAGTAATCTGATTGGAAGGGATTTACTCCGTCATAGAGTATGCTCCTGCGGACTTCTCTGCCCAAGTATTCAGGATAAGCCGTGTGAATTGCAGTTGCCTCTGAAATCATGCCCTCGATAAAAACTGGCGCCTCTTTCATCATACCACGCCTCATGTAACCATTAATAACAAGCATAATTTCTTGAGCCCTACCCACAGCCGGCACTGGAATTAAAACCTTGCCTTTCCTCTCTAAAGTTTCATTTATTACGGATGTTAAACGTTCTTCAGCCTCAGCCCTAGAAGGCATAAAATCCTTGGGACTACCATAGGTACTCTCAGTTATTACCGTCTCAACTCTTGGGAAGTCCGTTTCTGCTGCTTCCAACAGCATGGTCCTAGCATACTTGTAATCGCCTGTATAAACAATGTTATGTAAACCCTCGCCAACATGCAGGTGTGTTACCGAAGAACCTAAAATGTGACCAGCATTACGAAGAGTCAGTCGAACATCTGGAGCAATATCTGTTACAAGACCGTACCGCAGAGGAATAGTATGTAAAACACATTCACGAACATCTTTCTGGTCATAAGGTGGAATAATCCCCTGTTTACCTGCAACATCTAAGTAATCAAGCTGAAGCAGCGTCATCAAATTTGATGTTGGCGCCGAACAATAAACAGGACCGTCATACCCATATTTATAGAGAAAAGGCACTAAACCACAATGGTCAAGGTGGGCATGACTTATCACAACAGCGTCCAAAGCGTCAATTTCAAAGGTGGAAGCATCAAATCTTGGAAATAGCTCAAAGGGTTTCGACGAGCCAGGATTAATTCCGCAGTCCAACAACACATTGCTTTCTCTTGTTTGAACTAGAAAAGCTGATCTTCCAACCTGTTGAGCCCCTCCAAGGGCAGTAATCCGAAGATCCCCAACTTCATAAGTCCTCGGTCTGAAGATTCTCTCTCCAACTGTGCGAAGTATCCTTTCTCTTTCCTTACTTTCCGAATGAAGATAGTGACGCATGTGAGCAATAATCTTAGACCGCAGAGGAGGGCTTCTAAGGACATGAGGACGCCATCTAGTTCGCCCTATAATCTCCTGAAGAACTGACCCGTTTCTTCCGATAACCAATCCGGGTTTCTTAGCCTCAATTATTATCTCACCGAGGCTTGGGTCGAAGTTCACATCAGTTACTTCCGCTTCAGGGGAAATTATCTCTCTAGCTGTTCTTTCGGCTTCTTTCTCTGGCAATCTTACCGAAGGATCAGAACGGATAACTATTCTCTTCCTCAGCATACTAACTATATCTGCAATTACACTACTCTGTTCAACTAGAACTTCAGGTTTTTTAGCATACACTGCAAGCATTGGACCTTCAAATTCTATTCTTGACACTTCAGCCTGCTTTGGAATATGCTCCAGAATATACCGACTCATGTCTATCTTATCTTTTTCAGAGCCTGATGCCACTGTCTAAACTTCCTCAGCCTGCTAGAAGTTCCTTCTTTTCGCCCTCAGTTAACTCTCGATACCCCTTCTCATCTATCACTGCTATGTTGAAACTGTCTCCGCTTGCAGCGTCCCGTTTCATAGCTGAGCCGACAGCCTTAACAATCACAGGTAGAATCTGCTCAGCAGACATATCTTCCTTGAACTTGTCTTCCAAAACACCATAGGCTATTGGCGATCCAGAGCCAGTGGCAACACATTTTTCTTCTGTCAAGCTGCCAAATGGATCCAGCGAAAACACGTGTGGCCCAGTGTCATCTACACCACCTATTAAAACTTGTGCGATAAGCGGTGCGTATCTAGATGAAAACAAAAGGTTTGCAATAAGTCTTGCTGCAGAGCTTATAGGCATGGGTCTACCGATGTTCAGCTTGTAAAGCTGTGCATTTGCCGTTAAGATGTCCACAGTTCTTTGGGCATCAGCAACGCTCCCGGAAATTGTCATAGCTAAATGGTCAGCTATCCTGTATATTTTTTTCCCACGCTTATGGGCCACGTAAGAACCCATGGTAACTCGCGTATCTGAAGCTAACACCACGCTATTCTTGCACACTATGCCAATGGTTGTCGTTCCTTTCAACACCAACTTATCGACTACATCACTGCCTAACATTTCATTTTGTCTCCAAAACCTAAATGCACGCACGAAATAATTTGCTAGCAAATAGCGTGATGTAATCACAACCACGAGTTTATTAATATTACGGTTTCAAGACAAGAAGACTAAGATTGCTTCAACCAAGCGCGCTAAAGCTTAAAACATATAAAACATGTAGAATTAGAAAGACACATTCTCAAATAGTGATTGCTTTGCCTATGAAATATCATCGTATGCAGCTTCCAAGAGAAGTAATTGTGGGAAGCGGAATAATCGAACGAGTTACAGAAGTCTCTAGGAGACTTGGGTTCACAGAATCCGCACTTGTAGTTGCCGGGTCCAAAACAAATGCCATCGCCGGAAAAACCGTCAGACGGCTTCTCGAACAAGAAGGAGTAAAAGTCAACACGCTCCTTGTTGAATCAGCTACGATTCAGGACGTCCAAGCTGTCGAGGAGAAAATAAAAAGCTCAAAACCTCAAGTTATCTTCGGCGTTGGCGGCGGAAAAAAAATAGATGTTGCAAAGCTAAGCTCGGCACGTCAAGAAATCCCATTCATCAGTGTCCCAACCACGGCTTCCCATGATGGAATTGCAAGTTCCTTATCCTCTGTGAAAGGCTTTGAGAAACCATATTCTGTCATGGCTCAGGCACCCATAGCCATCATAGCAGACACAAAAATCATAATGCATGCACCTTGGCGTTACGTCATAAGTGGCTGCGGAGACATAATGGCAAAATTCACAGCAGTGAAAGACTGGAGATTAGCCCATGAAGAAAAAGGAGAATATTATGGGGAGTATGCTGCAAGCCTAGCTTTGATGAGCACTAAGCTTGTGATTCAAAACGCTGAGCTGATCAAAGCACAGAAAGAGGAAGGCTTGCGAGTGCTTCTAGAGGCTTTGATAAGCTGCGGAGTAGCCATGAGCATTGCAGGGAGCAGCCGGCCATGCAGCGGTTCAGAACACTTGTTCAGCCACGCCCTTAACATGATTAAACCTAATCATGCCATGCATGGTGAACAATGCGGTGTAGGGACAATAATGATGGCTTGTCTGCATAAGTCAAACTGGAAGCGCATAAAGGACACACTGGAAATGTTGAATGCACCAACAAATGCCGATCAGCTTGATGTAGAAAAAGAAGATGTGATAAGGGCTTTGGAGATGTCTTCAACCATAAGACCTGAACGGTACACGATTCTTAACAAGCTAAATTTAACCCGCGAAGATTACAAGAGACTAGCTAGAACAACAAACGTTATCTGAAAGAGGAAAAAATCCTGACAATAAGAGATGATCTTGTAAAAGAAGTCTTCAGGAACGGTTTGCGTTTTGAAGCCCATTGATTATGAGCTTAATCTTCTCAACTATTACTTCAGGCGGGGTCATCAGGTCGTCGCAGTGGACACTCTTTAAGAGGTTCTTTTTCTTGTAGTATTCTATTAAGGGTTCAGTCTTTTTTCGGTATACGTTCAGCCGTTCCTTTATGACTTTAGGTTTGTCGTCATTTCTTTGGTGAAGCTTACTGCCACATTCATCACATATGCTGTCTTTTCTAGGTTTAAGTGTCAACTTGTTATATATGGCTCCGCACTTTTTGCACACTAGTCTGCTTGATAAACGTTGAATTATGATGTCGTCTGGAACATTCAAGTTTATGACGAGGTCAACCTTTGATATTTCATCCAAGGCGTCAGCTTGTTTTATGGTTCTGGGGAAACCATCAAGTATGCAACCTTTCTCGCAGTCAGGTTTTCTAAGTCTCTTCTCCAGTATTTTGATGATTATTTCGTCAGGACCCAGCTTGCCTTTATCGCTATATTCTTTCATTATCTTTCCAAGCTCGGTCTCAGCCTTTATTTCTTCTCGAATCATGTCGCCACTAGATATGGGTGGAACCCCAAGGACTATCGTTAGCCTTGAAGCATAAGTTCCTTTACCTGCTCCTGGAGGACCAAGCAAAACTATTCTCATTATCAAAGCACCTAGATTAGGTCTTTATCTTAGGTTCTGCTTTAAACGTTTCAACGAATTTAACGGTGGTTATACTCGGGAAAAACCTTTGGATGTCCATAGCTATCCCTCTCTTCGCCAATTGAATTCCTTCCAAGTAAAAGGCGTCTTCAGGCATCTCTATCCTGACCGCTTTTTCCTCTATCGTGAACTTGAACTTTGCTGGTTCTACAGTCAGTATTCTTCGATGAACTAGAGCTGCTATCTTTGTTTTTTTTGTTCTAAGCTTCTTCTGAACAGTAACTTCGTAGACTAGGGTTTTTCC
>DAOVQA010000046.1:0-7638 GCA_030628925.1 Candidatus Bathyarchaeota archaeon
GATAGACTATTTTGTTGTTCGTCACTACGGGCAATACAACACTTATGTTTTTGAGGGACAGTATTGGCAGCTTCTTACAGCCATGTTCGTCCACGCTGACATAGCGCATCTTCTAGGCAACATGTTCTTTCTGCTTATTTTTGGACTTAGGGCTGAAGATTTGTTTGATGCTAGGAAGTACCTTTTCATATACTTCATCACTGGGCTAGCTGGAAACTTGTTGACGCTGCTTTTTGGACCTTATATGGTTTCTGCTGGAGCTTCCGGAGCCATCTTCGGGTTGTTTGGAGCTTGCACCATATATATTAGGCGTGCATTCGGCCAGTCAATCTTAGGTGCATTGCTATTCTCTTTCTTCTTGCTGATGATGAGTTCCAGTGGAAATGTGAACAACTTAGCTCATATAGGCGGCTTAGTTGTTGGATTGTTAATTGGCTACGTTCTAGCTGCAACTCGCAAATCAGCAACAGTATACAGATTCAATCATTCTTATCCGTGAAGTCATAACTGACGTAGAGATTGTTCTCATTAAATCAGCATGAATCCAAAGGCAAACTGTTAAGCCATGACATATTTTTTCACTTTTTACGGAAGCGTTAAAACCTCAACCTTCACTTTATGCTCATCCTTCAGTCCAAGATGTTTCCTTAGAAAAAATGGAGAAATAACTTCGATTACTGAAGCGTCGTAGTGACCTCTTAGAGCTGAGATCAGAGCACCCTTAGCTTTGTTTTCTATTATCGCTGGATAACATTTCACTGGTCCGAAAGTGCGGTTTTCACTTCTGAATCCCTCAAGCTTGATTGCTGGGTAGGCATCAAGTTCAGAATATGTTTTAACATCATAGTCAGTTGTAAGTCTCAAGTTAAGCGTGCCTGGATAAGGGTCAAAGCCTAGTTTTTCTATGAATTGTTTTCTGTAATGTTCTCTCGTCACATAATAGGCGCCCTCGCCCAACCCTGTGAAAACGACTCCTTCTAGAGTTATTGAGGGGGGATAGTCAGCTTCCACCAGAAAACGCAGGTTTAAATGTAGTTTTTTCAGTTCTTTAATACCGACATCCGTGATTTTTATGAGGCATCCTTCATGTGTCATTGTTCGTTCGATCCATCCTTCATTATCCAGTTCGATTAGATGACGTGAAGCTGTCTGTTGTGACATGTCTAGTTTTCTCGCTAGATATTCTGTGGAAATTTTTGCTGTTCTCAGATGTGCTCCCATCTCAGCTAATTTCAAAAGTGTAAAAAGATGACGCCACACACCCCTTTCCGTCATTTTAAAACCTCGTCTTTTGCCATTTGCTTTAGAAGTAATGCATTGCAGAATTTAAGTGGCTCGACAGTTTAGCCTTCAGTACATGTTGTGTTTGCTTGAACAAAAACGTCTCGTAAGTCATAAACATGTGTTGAAACAGGCACATCTGAGGAGAGGCTGACGGTGAAAGACAGATGATAAGTGCCATTACCATAATCTACTATAGAAAGATTGTTTGATGAGTTAACTTTGATCCAGCTTCCATGATTTTCATAATACAAAGTTATGTTTTTGAAAAGAGCTGGCTCTTCCTCATTCAGAACTTGACAGGTTAGATTCACAAGTTTTTCTTCGCCTTCAAGCCGCGTATATGAACCGTTAATCGTTACGGATGTAGTTGCGTTCACAGCATAGTTCACTGCTATGTTTGCTGCTATGCCCTGAACATTCAATGTGAAATTTGCACAGGTACTTGATACGCCTGAACCACTTGTGTTCCATGAAAGACACACACCGGAATCATACCTTGAATCATTGACAACTGTGAAACATAAATTGTACATTCCAAGCTGATGCAGGTTTCCAAGAACATGGGAAAGATGATTCAAGTTCACTTCTAAAGTCGCTCTTTCTCCGCCTTTTGAAATGTTTGCGAGCGAACTTATCATTGTGCTTTTTGAGCTTTGTTTTACAGCGAGGATAACATCGCTGACTGGATAGCTGTCTACATTGTTTGTCTCTCTGCTAAGTTCATAAACGTAGATTGTGGTTGAAGAAATCAGGATGGCTATCATCAGAGCTGCAACTATGAGAAGCTGCCCCGAACTATTTGCCCTAAACTTTCGTCTGAACTGTCTCATGCAGCCACCCCCAAATACAAGTGAAGCACATAACAATGAAAAATGATACCTTGGCTTGCACATACATACTCCACAAAGGTTATGTCTTGAGTGCTGAAGCCGCCGTTGGAAATAACTTCCGTGTTGATTTGCTGCATCTGCCCATTGTAAACTGTTAGGTTGAAGGCTGTACCTGCTGGCAGAACAAGGTTAATGCTGTTCCGTAAAGTAGACCAGCCTTCATCATCTATGTATTTACTTAGACTTCCATCAGAATCCAATTGCACAAGGGTTTGCAAACCAATTGAAGTCAAGTTATCATGGTTTCTAGTAGTTTGCGTAACGGTTAGGTTTGCGGATATAGCAAAAGATGAAAAAACAATTAGCACTGCTAAGAATGCTTCGATAATTCTGATTTGCCCTCCATTCTTGCTTTTCACTCTCTTGGACCTCCAAGCCAAACTGTACATTTGTAGATAGCCAAGTCTATTGTAACAAGGTATGTGTAGGCGAAAACGTTTGATAGGGCTGTTGAGCTTGCAGAGCTTACGCCTGTTTGGATGGGTATCTGCGGGTATGCTGTCCATTCCGTAAAGAATGATGTGGAATTCCATCCGGTAACAACAATTAATGTCGGGCTTGAGTCTAGGAAACGTGGAATGTCATAGGTGACTGATTGATTGTTGTTTGCGTTTTGTGTCAAGGTTGAGAAGTGATTGAAAGATAAAGCGTAGGCGTCTGACAAGTTTATTCCGAGGTAAAGTAAGGATGCGTTTAGATTGTAGTTCAGCGGGCTGAGCCGTAGGAAAGTGCCTTTGGGGTTGAGCTCTGTTGAATTAGACGCAAAGGTGTATGCATTGAAAGATGCAATTCTAGCATTGGAAGTAGACCTTGCAAAAACAACTAGTAGGGCTGGCTTGTTAACATCATTTGGAAGAGTTATGTTTACATGAGTTCTGCCATTAGAAACATAATCATGACTTGTTTCTAAATAGTTTTCAGCAACAACATAAAATTTCAGATCTGCCTGAACTGAAAAACCTTGCTTTTCAGTTAAAATTTCAAATTCATAAGATGTTTCATTCGCTCCTTCAAAAGCTGCTGTTTGATTTACGGCAACATCGAAAACGGGTTCCACCTCTATTCTGAAGGACACATCGGACATTTCAAGTGCTGTAAATATTTGGGCATAACTCATTGAATAGAGGTTTTCGCTGTTTAGTCTTGAAACTTTGTCTATGTCCAACTCATAGGGATTGCTTGAGCCAGCTTTGGCTAGGCCAAAGGTTTCTGGAGTTATTTGATGGTTTTGTCCCCAATTTGACGGTGTTCCATCATTTAGAAGCAAATGCCTTGAAACACTCTCATATCTTTCAGCAATGTTAACGTCAACCGCGTTGCTTATGTGCGGATACAGAAACTTTGAAGCACAAGCCATGGCGGAAAGCACCAGCAGAACCATCAGTGAACACGCAAAAAAAGTGTCAACGGATATTGCAGGCATTTTGTCATAACCTCCGATTTATTTCGAAATCTTTTTTTAGGATACGAGACCGTACAGGTCGCCCATGAAGACTTGTGAAATCGCAAGAGAGAAATGGGCTGTAAGAACAAGCATAGCTGAATATTTGAAGCCAGCGGCAAAAGTGCCCTCATTAACCTTACCTACAAAGAAACCGGAAAGCCAACACTGCAATACTATGCCTATAGAGAACATGTTGATTTGACCCTGCATTGCATTGATCGGCATAGCTGTTGTCCCTGGGAGAGATATTTGCGTCAACGCGTAAATCGTCGTGGTAACCATTGTTGTCGTTAGGGCTATGAGAACACTCCATATGAAAGCTAGCAGTACGTAGGGTTTTAACAGTGACTTTTTGTTTGCGTCAATATCCTTCTGCTTTTCACTGTACTCCGTCAATATTTCCAAAGCTGCAGCTGAACCGCCGCCGATTTTTATTGTTTCAGTAAGTATCAGAAAGTTAACAAGGACGGGCCATGTCTGAATTTTCCGTTTAACATTTGCGAATATTTTTCTGATGGATACTCCCCATTCCATTTGGCTTCTTATGAGTTCTAACACGCTGGAAAATCTTCCATAGCCCATGCGTTTTGTGGCGTGAATTATGCTTTTTTCAGGTGATATCCCGATCTTTCGGGCTTCTGTCACGTCTCTAAGGAAACTTGGCATAGCACTTTCTGCATCTGAATTCCTCTTGGCTATTTTCATGTAAATAACTGTGGGTGGAACCGAAATTGACAGAAGACAGACTGTAACAACAAGGGGAAATATTTGTGGGTCTGTAAAGAACTGAAGTTGCGGCGCCAATGATATGGCAGCTGTGAAAACAGAAACAGCTACCAATGGAAGTATGGCTGCATAGTAGGGCTGTCTAAGTCTCATTAAATTGCTTTTTCTCTCTTTATGTGCAATAACCATAAAAACCACTGAGATCAGGGGAGTCACAAAAAATATCAGGATAGAAACAACAGGTTCAGAAATGCCAGGTGCTCCACTCGTCTTCATGGGTTCAAAAACTGATGTAGTCGCGAATACAATGAAGAGTATGTACGAGCATAATATCACGATAAGCATGACTGCGTAAGCTTCCACCAGTGTTCCAAGCCTTTCAACTGAACGAATTGCATCGGCACTTTGAACATCAAAGATTGAGCGCAGTTTGCTCTTGAGATAATTTACAACGTTTCCGCCGCTTCTAACAGAAGAAATGTAGCCTAGAAGGAACTCACGGTAGTTTTTTGACCTAGTTTTCTCAGCTCGTTTATACATAACTGTTAAGGGGTCATAACCTAGAACTTCCACTTGCCTAACAATTTCTTTCGCTTCTTTCTGGAATGCTGGCAGAAGATGTATATCGCATAGTTTTTTCCAGCTTTCGTAGATTGTCACTCCACTTGCGGACAATAAGGTGAAAAGTAATGCAGCGAAGGGTAGTTCACGGTTTATTTCACTTGCATCTTCCTTTGTAATGAACGTTATCATTGACCTGAATATTTTTGGTCCTTTCAGTTGTGTCTGCAAGGCTTTCACCATTTGGGTTTTTCTAAGAATTCTTTTTGGAAAAGCTGGGGATTATTGTAGTATTTGGTTAACACTTTGTTTACGCTTTGATAATCACGGATGTTATGTTCAACCATGTGCGTTAGCACTCGTTTGCGATATTCAAGCTCATCTAAGAGTTTTTCCATGGAAATATCGAGGCTTGACGCCGTCTTTCTTAGAAGGTAGCTTTCGGAAAGTTTTTCTTGGAAAAAGTCTGTTGAAGGATTCCAGCTGAACACTTCTTGAGAAGTGCTGGCATCTCTTATTTCTGATATGCTTATGAATTTTCTGCTTGAAAGCCGTTTTCCCGATTCTAGAAAAACAGGTGTTCTTACATGTTTTACTGTTACTACGCAGTTCATCAGCGAAATTATGGATGCTGGAATGTTCATTGGCGGTTGCGTGAGCCTTTTGATGGCTGTGTCAGCATCTTCAGCGTGTAATGTGCATAAGCCTCCGTGTCCTGTTGCGAGAGCTTGAAAGAGAACGTAAGCTTCTTCGCCGCGGACCTCGCCTACGATAATGAGGTCTGGACGGTGTCTGACAGCTGATTTGATGAGGTCGTAGAGGGTGATTTCCCCTTCACCCCCAGCTCCGAAACCTGAACGGGCAATTGTAGAGGTCCAGTTTTCATGTGGTAGGTTTATCTCTGCGACTTCTTCAACAGATATTATTTTATAGTTAGGGCGTATAAGGCATGCAATTGCGTTGAGAGCGGTTGTTTTGCCAGCGCCTGTTGCTCCAATGATAGTTACTGACATTTTGTTTTCCATTAGAAGCCACAGGTAAGCGGCTATACTCTCGTCTATGGTCTCATTTTCAATCAAGTCGATTATGGTGAAGGGGTCTTTGCGGAACTTTCTTATTGTGAAGGCTGTTCCAGAAGGGGTTGTTTCTTTTCCAAACGAAACGGCTAAGCGATGCTTCTCAGGTAACGTCACGTCCACTATTGGAAAGGCTATGCTTACGTGTTTTCCAGCCTTGTGAACTATACGCATTATAAAATCGTCAAGTTCCTGCTCATCTCGGAAAATTATGTTGGTTTTTATGTTCTCGTATTTCCTATGCCACAGAAAGATTGGCTTGTTGACTCCGCTGCATCCAATGTCCTCAACAAAATCATCATACAGTAATGGGTCTGTTTTTCCATAACCAACGATGTCCCTTTCCAAGTAGTAGATCATTTTGCGGATTCCTACTTGCGGAATACCCTTGAAAACTTTCTGATGGCTGTCAAGGATCACTGGCATTTGCCTTCTAAAAGAATCAGCAAGGGTTTCTTCCTCTTCTGGAGCCTGCAATTCGTATTCCAATATGTTTCTCAGTCTGAAGTATCCTTCCCTTTCATCTCGCGTTAGCGGTAACTCATCAAGGATGTAGAGATATTCCAAAGCGTCTTCACTCTGAACGATTGCAGCGTAGGAGAAAGGTGGCTTGAGAGGATAATATTCAACTTCCACATAGCCTTCAGGGACACTCCATTTTTTCACATCTAGAAACTCAATTATCTCTCCTTGTTTTTTTATCATTTCCTGAGAAGTTTCTTCTTCTCCAATAACACTTTTACGTTTGAATCTAAAATTCATTTTTAGTCACCATTACCTGAGTTTGTGAGCAGAAGTTGCGGGATGCTCACATTCAAATAGCATTTTAGATAGACTGCTCCGTAGCCTCCTACGTAACAGCCTCCTGCAGAAGCTTCCTTTGGAAGGAAAATATGAAGTTCAGTTCCTTCTACAGGCGTGTTTCCCAATCCGCCTTCCAACCATGTTTTGTCTGAGTCGTTGCGAAGTCTGAGCCAGTATTGTTTGTGGCCTATGGATGTGGGCATTTGAAGAAAGGCTTTGGATGTCGCGTTTGTGGCTGAAGTGAGAGTTAATAATTCTGTGCTTTCAGCTGCCACATAATCCATCAGGTTCTTCAGTTGTCTCGTCTCTGATGATACACGTAAGGCTTCTGCGTAGGTCGTGAACGAGATGGTAAGTAGGCTGCAGACAGCTATCAAAGCAACGAAAGTGTAAAGGTAGCTAGGGGTTATGGAAGGCAAATATTACACTCCTGCTCTTTGAATTTTGATGTTGCAAACCACTATCTCTACATTTACAACTGCGCCTTCTGTATTGCTTGATATTGGAAGCCAAACAGTGCCTGGGGTTCCATCGAAAACTGCTTTTATTGCAAGAGAGGAAACTGACTGGTTAAACTCGTATTGGCAGGTGGTTGTTGCGACGCTTGAAGCGGTTACTTTCAGGTAGAATTTTTCTCTAAGCGTCAAATTTTGCGAAGAATTAAGGTTCAATATGTATATGCGGATGAGGTTTAGTGGTTTTCCATTACTTGTGCCAACTGTTGCCGTGGTTGCTGATGGACGATAGCAAAGTGTTAGCTCTTTGGCATCGTTTCCTGTTTCAGCGTAAAGCTGTGTCATGGTGAAGGAGCTTTGGTTTATTATTGCTCTGCCATCACCTCTAATGTAAAGCC
>DAOVQA010000037.1:0-8483 GCA_030628925.1 Candidatus Bathyarchaeota archaeon
AGTTAAAGCTGTTGAAACTTTCGCGAGAAAAAACTCGGAAAACAATCCTTCAGGCCCGCTGGAACTATACTTGAAGCACAATTTCAAGGTGAGAAATGATAAGGATGATTTCCCGCTTGTTCGCTTTGATCTTAAAAGGTAACCATTATATCCTTTCTCATTTAATGAAGCTTTTGTAGGTTGGTCATGTCAAGTGGAATACGATTCGGTCATCGTTCGGTTTGGTGGAGAAATAGGCATCAAAGGCAGATGGACAAGACGCACCTACGAAAAAATGCTGCTGAGAAACGTGAAGAAAGCTCTAAAGCACTACAACATCCCTTATGAAGAAATCATACATAAACAGGGAAGGATGTACATAAACACAAAAGAAACCCAAGGGACTGCTTCAATGTTGACGCGGGTGTTCGGTGTTTCCTCAGTTTCCCCAGCCGTTGAAACTGTTTCAGGTCTAAATGAAATTGTGCAGAAGGCTGTTGAACTAGCAGATAACACTTTGAAAAGGGGAGGCAGTTTTGCAGTTCGATGTCGCAGAGTTGGAGAACAATCGTACTCAAGCATGGATGTTTGCAGAGAAGCTGGAAAACAGATTCTAGCGAAACTTGAGAACCGAGACTTGAGGGTGGATTTGAAAAATCCCCAATTTACCGTGGGTGTTGAGGTTAGAGACGAGTACGCTTACATTTTCTCTGAAACATTGCAGTGTTCAGACGGTTTTCCACTGGGTTCTCAACCCAGGGTTATCTGTTTGCTAAGTGGGGGAATAGATTCAGCAGTAGCTTGTTGGCTTGCAATGAAACGTGGATGCCCCATCATTCCAGTATACTTTGATATTGAAACTTTTACGGATGAAGCAGCAGCAACCTCCAAGGTTTTGGACGTCGCTAGAAAACTCTTCGAATGGTCCATCGGCTTTCCAAAAAAAATTTACATTGTGCCACATGGCAGAAACCTTGAAACTTTCATGAGAGAAAACCCGAGAAAGCTGACATGCGTTCTATGCAAACGCATGATGTATCGCATTGCCGAACAAATTGCAGAAACGGAGAAAGCTGAAGGCATAATAACTGGCGAAGCTATTGGAGAACACGCAAGTCAAACACTAACCAACCTAAGAGTTCTGAACGAAGCTGTGACTGAGTATCCGGTGCATCGCCCGCTTCTAGGCTTCAACAAACTAGAAATAGTACGGTTGGCTCAGAAAATCGGCACTTTCAAGATTTCAACTAGAAGAGCTGGAGGATGTAGCGCAGTTCCTAAAAGGCCCTCAACCAGAGCGAGATTAAGGATTGTGAGAAAAACTGAGCAAGAACTTAACATAGAGGGAATGATTGAGGAATCAGTCAGAGCAACTAGAATTGTGACAGTTTAGGCTTAAACTTCTTATCGACAAACGAGCTATTCTTATGCAGGTATGTCATCGGCTGAAATTGCAGTTCGGGTATTTCGTAAGCTGGAAAGCGAAGATCTTAGAGTGCTGCATGTGATAGAGGCTGCCATGAGCAAACGTGAATTTGTCCCAAAAGAATTGATTGCGAAATTCACTGAATTCAACATTGAAGAAACGGCTTTTAGACTGGGCCGCCTAGACAAGTTTCGCCTCATCCACAGAATGAAAGGCGCACATGTTGGCTACACTCTGAACTATACTGGATACGACTGCTTAGCGATAAATGCTTTAGTTAAAGCGGGAGTGCTTGAAGCATTTGGAAAATCCTTGGGAGTGGGCAAGGAGGCAGACGTTTATGATGCTTTAGATGCAAAAGGTGAAAGGATAGCCGTGAAATTTCACAGACTGGGCAGGATTAGTTTTCGTCAAACCATGAGGAAAAGAAGCTACACAACTGTGCATACTAGCTGGCTTTTTCAGTCCAGACTTGCAGCACAAAAGGAATTTGAAGCTTTGAAGCTTGTCTTCCAACATGGTGTGGCTGTTCCAACCCCAATAAGTCAGAATCGCCATGTACTTGTAATGGGAATGATTGAAGGCGCACTGCTTGCAGAATACAAGGGAATTTCGAAACCCATAAAAGTTCTAAGAGAAATATTCCGGAGCGTACGAAAAGCATATTTAAATGCAGGCGTCATTCATGCAGACTTGAGCGAGTACAACGTTATTCTGAAACCTAACATGCACATCTTGATTATCGATTGGCCACAATATGTTACGAAGAAACATCCAAACGCTCAACAACTCTTAACACGTGATGTCAAAAACATCTTAAGATTCTTCAAGCGCAAACATATGCTACAAGTTAAGCTCAACGAAGCTTTAGCGTACGTTGCTGGAATGGGCAAAATGGCCATAACTACTTTATAGCAAAATTCACTGTTCTCTGTTTTGGAGACGGCGGCTAGAATCTAAGTCGTTTGTATTCGCGCGCGCTAGTCACAGTCGCTTGGCCAGTTCCGAACGAAACCAACACAACTGATAACACCCTAGTAGACGGCTGGGTATTCGTAACCATTCGTGGGGACGTTGATGGTGACAGAGATGTGGATATTTTTGACATTGTCAGGATAACAGGCGTGTATGGTGCCAAGAAAACTGATCCTCAGTACAATCCGAACTGCGACTTAGATGGTGATGGAGACATCGACATTTTTGATATTGTGACTGTAGCGGGAAATTATGGAGACAGTTGGTGAGCGCAGGCTCGTGTCGAAGCCTGGTTTGAACCAGCGACAAATGGAGATATCACCTGCATACCTTAATTTCTTCACGGGCAAAAGTCTTTCTTTTTGGTTTCCCTTCTGGCGCACACAAAACCTAAAAGACAACGAAAGAGAAAAGAATACCCAACTCCAAAATAGCAGTCACTAATCGGAGGCAACAAACTTATGTGGCGGTTAACATCAGAACAGAAAAAATTTACAATAGGAAAGGTTGCAATCGGCGGAAGACCCGGCGAAAACCCAACCGTACTCATAGGATCAATTTTCTATTACAAACAAAAACGCCTAAATTTCAAAGAAGATACCGGTGAATTTAGCCGAAAAGAGTGTGAAAAGCTGATAAAACATCAGGAGGAATTCTCAGATAAAACGGGATTACCGTGCATGCTTGATGTTGTTTTGCCATCCAAAAAATGGATTAACCGCATCATAAACTATGTAACATCAATTACAGATGTACCTGTATTGCTTGACGCTCCTTCAGCTCAAATAGGAGTTGCCGCATTGGACTACGCCAAAGAAGTGGGTATCCAAGACAGATGTGTCTACAACTCACTTACCCCAGAATCGAAGAAAACGGAATACGATAAGATAAAGGAAACGTGCTTAAAAGCTGCTGTATTACTCGCGTACGACACAAAAGATATGACGTGTAAAGGGCGCGTTAATGCAATAAAACAGCTTCTGCCTCAAGTTATTGAAAGCAGAATCGAGAAAATACTCATAGACGCATGCGTGTTAGATGTACCAACGTTAGGCTCAGCCTTTAAGGCTATCTCAGACCTCAAAAACGAGCTGGGGTACCCTGCTGGATGTGCTGCTCATAACGCTATAGCAACGTGGAAGGGATTGAAAACTAAAATGGGGTTACAAGCCACAAAACCTTGCGCAGCCGTAGCTAACGCAATAACATTAGCAGCTGGAGCGGACTTCATACTTTATGGACCGATAGAAAACGCAGCTTTCGTTTTCCCAGCTGTTGCCATGGTCAACGCTGCCTTCGCTCAACTCTTGATAGAAAAGGGAACAGTGCCTTCTCCTTCGCACCCAATTTTCAAAATTGCTTAGCCATCAAAACCTGACTGCTGGCGATTTTTCATTCATCCACACCCATGAGTTTTTTCGCAACTCTTACAGCCTCCATAGCGTCTTCACCGTAGCCGTCTGCACCTATTTCTTCAGCCCACCTACGTGTAGCAGGAGCGCCGCCAACAATAACTTTCACTCTATCTCTCATACCGGCTTTCTTCAAAGCTTCAATCACATCGCGTTGAGCAGACAGAGTCGTAGTCAAAAGAGCTGACATAGCGACTATATCCGCGTTGGTTTCCCTCGCTTTTCTCACAAACTCTTCGACAGAGACATCTTTTCCTATGTCATAAACCTCAAAGCCCGCTGTGAAGAACATGATCGCAACGATGTTCTTGCCAATATCGTGGATGTCACCCTCAACAGTGCCAATCATGATTTTTCCGAGAATCTTCCTTTCCTCTGTTGCTCGTTTTATGAGTGGTTCCAAGACTTCAGCGATAGCTCTCTTGGCTATATTTCCAGCAGCCACTAAGTGAACGATAAACAGTTCGCCATTTTCGAATTTCCTTCCGATCTCTCTTAGCGCTTCAGTCAAAGCGTTGGTCACTTCCATTGGGCTGAAACTCTCTTTGATTAGATTTTCCACGGTTTCGACGAATTTGTCAGCGTCAAATGTTAGAAGCTGTTCTCTTAGGGTCGATACAAGTGTGGTCATGAAAATATCTCCTCAGCATTTTAGGGTTATATTGTTGATTTGCTTTGATATTTATTTCTTGTGTGTGACGAAAACGAATGATGTAGTTGACATCCCTGAGCAGCATAGTCTCGCATGTAATGTCAGTATGTTAAGATTTAAGGTTGACCTTAAAGGAGAGACCTAGTTGGATCTTTTTTTGGAAAGAACATGGCGGAGGTAAACTCTTTCTCAAAATCAGAGTCCAGAGCCAGTTCCACGTAGTCAATTTTTCGCCCTATTGAAGAAGCTATACGCCGATGTTTTCTGGATATCAGAGTCATTCTCGCGCCGGTTCCAGCGGCGTTCCCCACAAACTTTATGTTTTTCGTCTGGATGTCAGGAAGCATACCGATTAGCTTAGCGTTATCGAGGTTGATATAGTTTCCAAATGCTCCAGCAACGAATACATTCTTGATGTCTTCCGGTTTAACGCGCATTCTTTTCATGAGAATGTAGCATCCCGCGTAGATAGCAGCCTTGGCAAGCTGGATTTGTTCAATATCTTTTTGTGTGATCACGATGTCACGTGTTGCACCTTCATCTCTGAATACAAGAACGAACTCTTTCTCTCCGTTTTTGGTTCTCAGTCTAGGTGTTTGTGAGTGCTCGACGAATATTCCGTTTCTCTCGATCAGTTGGCATTTTAAGAAACTCGCAATTCCGTCAACAATGGCGGATCCGCATATGCCAACAGGTTTTGTGTTTCCCACTGTTTGATATTCCACTTCATGATTTTCTGGTTTTATCTGGATTTTTTCTATTGCCCCAGTAACTGCCTTCATTCCACATTTGATGTGAGCACCTTCAAATGCTGGTCCGGACGCACATGAGCAGGCAATCATTTCACGTTTATCGCCGAGTATAATTTCAGTGTTGGTCCCGATGTCAATGACGAATGAAAGTCTACTTGATTTGTGTATCCCTGTCAAAATGATATCTGCAACCGCATCCGCACCCACGAAGCCTGCAATGATTGGAAGCACGTGTATGTTTGCGCTTGGATTCACACATATTGGTAATTCTCTGGCTTTCACGTTGATTGGTCCGCTTACAACAGGAACATAAGGTGACGTACCTAGATACTTTGGCTGAATTCCGAGGAAAAGATGATGCATCGCTGTGTTACCAACCACTGTCATTTCATAGATATGCTCAGGAATACATCTAGATTTTTCACAAACCTGCCGAACTACAGCATTGACGCCTTCGACTGCAAGCTTTTGCATTTCCTTTAGTGAACATTCTCCTTGTGAAGCAAATGAGATTCTGGAGATTACGTCTTCCCCATGGATGACTTGTGGATTCTCCAGAGACCCTACGTTGATAAGATCTCCATTTATCAAGTTGGAGAGATAACCAAGAATCTTTGATGTTCCTATGTCAATCGCCACTCCATATACCTCATTAGATGTGTCTCCAGGTTCCAAGGAAATGATTTCATTGTTATTCCAGATAATCACTGTCACCTTCCATTCAGCTTTTCTCAATATCTCACAAAGGTTTTTTGAAAGTGAATAATCAACTCTGATTATCTCAAGTCCATAAACGTCCTTAAGAAAATCGAGTAAGCGTTGAACATCTGATCGTACATCGGATAGAGATGGTTTGTTTAATGTTACATATAGCTTGCGAATCGCAGGATCAACGACAACACGTTTTTCGGTTCCTTCTATCAGAAATTTCCGAGTGGTTGTACGACTTTCTTCCGGAATAAATACTGTAGCATTATCCATGACAGAACTGCAACAAGCCAATCTAAAGCCAGAATCCAGCTCGAACTTAGATAAACGCTCCTTTTCAATTTCAGTAACGTCACCGATTTCTGATGAATCTTTAATGATGATCCTGCATTTGCCGCAGGTTCCTCTGCCACCGCACTCCGACCTAACTGTGAGACCAACCGCTTTCAAGGCATCAAGCAAACGTGTGCCTTTTTCAAACTTGGATCTTATGCCGTAGGGTTCGAATGTGATAATTACGAATTTTCTGTGCGACATCAATACCTATGTGAACAGACTACAATTTGAATTAATCGTTAGAACAGTGAGAAGCAGATGCAAACGCGCCTTTTGAACTGAATGCATTTGGCTAAACATTCTATTTACAGTGTTAGTCTCGAATCCACAACTCGCGCACAGGCACCCTCATGTAGAGCACCCTCGGCTTCAGAGAATTGGGACCGATTTGATATTGTAGCGAGCCATAATCTGCTTAAGAACCTTCCACAACTTGCTCTCTGTGTCAGTCGGTAACCGCGCAGGAACACTCTCTCTCAATATTCTGTCAACAATTTCTCTGGCTCTGCTTGTTGTATTTTTTGCCCCTTGCTTCTTCCAAGCCTTCATAGTCAACCTATCAATTACGTCAGATGGCATAAAGTGCTCCCTTTCTAACCATTTGCGCGTATGCTCCTCTGCAAGATAGTGACCGCCTGGACCAACCCTACTTATAACTGTTGATGCAAGTGAATCATTGTTAACAATTATGCCTTTGCTGAGTCTTAAGGACATTCCACAGATTTCGTTGTCAACCACAAGCTTTTCGAGGGATTGGCAGCTTTCGAAGATGAGCATTCCCGGTCCAGAAATGACGTTTATGCCAGCAAGGACTCCAAGGATTATTCCAAGGCTTGACTCCATTCCAGTTTGGGCATCGATTATCTTGGAGTCACTCAATCCCAGGTACGCATGGGTTGGCAATCCATAATGCTTGCCAATCTGTGAATAAGCGCATGCCAGCATTACTGATTCGATTGTTCCGGGACGGGATGTGCAACATTTCATATCGAAGGTTGTTGGTGAACCTCCGTAAATGACAGGCGCTCCTGGGTTTGTAATCTGAGAGATTACGAGGCCACTTAGGAATTCTGCGTTAGATTGTGCGAGAGTCCCAGCGAGAGTTACGGGACTTGTTGCACCCATCTGCGGCGCAGGTATGATCTCGGCTGGCAAACTGGAGCTTGCGCAATCAATTAGGTTCTCGCATGAAATGTCGCTCCACATAAGCGGAGAAGATGGACATGCATCAAAGATTGCCATCGGCTTGATCGCTAACTTTTCTTCTCCACCAACAACAACCTCCAACAGCCGCTTCATATCAACAAGCCCTTGCTTTGTGAATGCGCCAGTAATAATGGGCTTTGGGGAATTTTTGAGTACAAGATAAAGGCGATATAGGTCACATATTTCCTTTGACACGTCTGAGGGTACTAGGGCTGTGCTTTGTGCATGAATATACTTGAGGGCGTCAGTCAATTTGACTAATTCGATCAGATCCTTCGAAAGCGGTTTTCTTATGTCGCCTGTTTCATGATCGATAAAATGGACTGCTGTCGAACCAGGATTGAAGATAGTATTATTCTCGCCAATTATCAGTTCATGCTTTCCATCTCGATCATACAACCGTATGATTGATGGCGCCTTACTCATGCATTCCTCTACAAGATGTTGGGGAATATGCACAACCTTTTTTTCAAAATCAACCTCGCATCCGAAATCGTTGAGTAAGTTTAGACCGCGATCGTTTTTAATCATAACACCTCTTTTTTGTAGGATCATCAATGAAACGTTATGAATGTCCTCTATCTCATGCGTTGAAAGAAGTTGGAGTAAGTGTCTTTTGGAAGGTGAAAACTCAGGCATGTTTTATCCCTTACTCATCAATTGTTTTATGAACCAACCATTCTTCTTCGTTGGCACTTGAGATTTCCTCGCGGCACGCCATTAAATCGTACATAGTTTCTAAAGTCTTTTTCGATAGAAATGAATCATAGATCTACTGTGCGTATGGGATCGAAGCGTATCGTGCATCTCTCAGTTTTTCTGAGAGCGTTTCTATCTATTTTCCTTCCATTCTTTGTATCTAAGCGCGCGAACTTGTGAATATACGAAAAAACTCTTCAAGGAGTTATTTACAACTCAAGTGGCGATATCTCCCGCAAAATCCTTCTTTTCGCATTGCTCTGCAAAAATGTGTGTCATAAAATAGGCGCTATTTTTTAGGCATTAATTCGCTTAGGTCGTAAGAGGCAACACACAGG
>DAOVQA010000007.1:0-15522 GCA_030628925.1 Candidatus Bathyarchaeota archaeon
CATCGCCTGCAAACCCAAGCCAGAAACGATAAAGCCCTGGTTTATAATAAAAACTACTAAGAGCACGAGTGAACTCAACAACTCCGCTTGCATCTGAGTATTTTCTGGATATGACACGCTCTACTTCGCCAGGTGGTTTAAGCCAGAGCGCAATATTTTTTCTAAGCAGACCCTTATATCCCTCATCAGGAGAGGTAATGTCACCTCGACAATAGAAATCTCCATTTATGACAACCTCAGGACTGAACTCTCGAATACTCAGGTTTGTTGGTTTCTTAGGAATTGGCGCTTCCTCCTGTAATTCAAAAGATTGCTCAGCAGATGTTCCCATTACTATTGTTCTCCTGCATACTGCTTCAGGATGCGTCTTGCGACCTCGCAGAGCTCCAAGACGCTGATTTCAGTTTTCTCGATGTTGATGTTCACGCCATCGGTTGCGATGGTGATTCTTCTAAGTTGACCCTGCGGTTTTGTTGGACCCTTTTCCTTTTCTTCCTTTTTTTCTTGCTTCTTGGACATGATCCTTCAGCTCTCCACATTCCTCACACCAAAACTTTCTGTTTTCATGCTTATAAACAGGTTCTCCACAGTCAGCACACCGATAGAGTGAGGGCTTATGCTTAGATTCAGGAACACCAGGCTTGACGAATCTTTCTGTTTTTTCGCTCATCTTCATCACACCTTATGCTGTCCAAGTTTGAACATAATCCCAATCCGTTGATGCTTTCGTGCCTACGTTCATATAGAGCCTAGCGTTTGTAGTATCAATGAGCATGCAGCCTTTTTTGGCAACAGCGTTATAATCTCCGTCACTAGGCGCTCCTGCGGTTACTATGAGCACCGCATCGCCATCTTCTGCAAGAACAACACCTGACCTATCTGTGGCATTGAGCGCATCATCCTCATAGTCTATCAGAGACTTGAAAGCTTTGCATCCTGAGCTTCCTGTGTTAGCGATTGCGAGAGCTGCTGCAACTGCATCATAAGCGCCTACACCTTCATTGTAGATTCGGATACCTGCCGATGCTGTCGGAGCGTTAACAGACGGTCTCAAACCTACGTTAAGCCCATAGTAGCTTGAGGTTATAGTTGCTCCTACGTCTATTTGAGCGTGAATCCAAGCTCCCCAAAGATTACCGTGTCCGCAGCCTGCGCCTCTACCTCTGACATAAACATACAGTCCGTGAATTGCGCCCATGATCCCTCTCTGATCTATCTCAATCTTCACACCTTGAATGTCCTTAGTTTCAGCTCCAAGAGCTCCATGTTCAGCCCTGTTGGTGTATTTCATATAGACCATTTTGTCGCCTGAAGGGTCAGAGGTTGTGATAGGCATAGTAGAAGGTCGATTTACCCTGAAACTCATGAAGTCTATGGCTTCGCCACTCTGAGGCTCTTCGTCAGCACCATAATAGATTTTGTCCTCTCCATCGCCTCTGTGATGCAGACCAAAAACAAGCCAGGGCGTTCTAGTTCTAGAGCCCGCGATGAGAACTGCTCCGATCTGTCGGTCCGTCTTGATTACTATTCCCCTAATGGGTCGAGGAGTCATTTTCTGCTATCACCAAACCCATAGTTTTCGTATAAAGAAAGGGAACGAGCTAGACCTGAACGATCTGAAGCCCTGACAGCTGCAAGTCGTTAAGAGCCTGAGAGATGTCAACTGCTGTGGCTGATTCGATTGTCATTAACAGGTGCTGATCCGCGCTCCTGCTAAAGCCTGCCTTCAGCTTGTATTGTTTTGTCAGGTCCTCAGGGGTTCCTCCTGCATCCAGAACTGTTAGAGGTGCCTCTGCAACCTGAATCTTTGAAATTTTGTTTGCATCTGAAACATACATGCGCATTGTGCCTGCTGTGATCTGAGCGTTGCTTGAATCAGCGACTACGAGATAGAGTGTGTCTCCTATTCTGAAGGCGACAGCCATTCCTCTCGGAATGGTGTAGTCAACGATCTCGCTTTCTACGTCTGCAACGCTGTCGGCTGTCTCAACGCCTGTGGTTGTGAGCGTGAGTGTGAAGGGAAGTCTAAGGGTTCCTTTTAATGTTGTTCGGCTCATCATGCATCACCTATGCGATCATTACTCCTGTTTTTACGGTTCTCCTGGCTTCGGCTTCTGCCATTGCAGCCAGGCTGTTTGTGTTGGTGTTTGGGTTGGGATTTGGGTTTCCAGGATTCGATGATCCCCCAGGAATGGCGCCCTCAATGAATGTCGATGAAAGTTGACCTATGGCTCCGATCAGCACTCCTGCACCGAGCTTGCGCACTAGAGGGTGAATCCTGCCTCCGAACTTGTAGAGCAGACCACCTGCAACGACAGCAGCGACATCGCTTCCGACTTCAAGACCAGGAAGGAATTTGTTAATGAGACCGACAACGGTTCCTTTGGCACCTGCACCGATGCCCATTACGGCTAAATCCATCCATTCTTTCATGTTTCTCACTTTCTCTTTCAGCTTATCGGCTCAAGCTTGCACATCTTGAGCTCTTGGCAAATCCACGATGCCCAGGACAGACGCAGCGCTTGCCTTTGCCTCGAATGTGGACCCAATGACAAACTGACCTTTTCCGTTTCTTGCCCATGTTTAAAACCTCATTACTATCATAGTAGCTTCTACTAGTAATATATAGGTTGTTGTCTGTTGTATTATGGTTTGTGTTCTTTTAAACAGACAAACACCTAATAGAAGATAGTTCTATAATAGCAAATCTTAATAGCAGAAACTACTAGTATTTTGTCAATAGGTTTGAAAATGCCTCAGAGAAAGAATCAGATCAACATAAGCCTGAGTAAAACGGAGATGGAACAACTTGACAGACTTCGTGAATGTCGAAATCCGCCATGTTCACGCTATGCTTTGGGAAAAGAGGCAGTTTTAGGGCTGATTAAGAAAGAGCTGTCTGAAATTGAGCGAAGAAATGATAACCCAGAAGGAAGCACAGGACCTAATCAAGTCACTAGAAAAGGTTTTTACGGAGACCTCGCAGAAATATTCAAAGATAGAAAAGAAGCTAGAAAGCTTGGACACGAGATTTTCAGACCTAAATAAAAAATTAGATGAGTTGAAACCAAATGAGCGAAGAAAAGAAGGAAAATCTGAACGAGAAATGGGAAAAGTGGAGAAAGGGAATCGAGAACGACATAAAGGGGATAAAGGAGAGCGTATCTTCCCAGAACAAACTTGAATCGCCCTCTTTTGAGAGCTTCATAACAGATCACGTTCCTGGATGCCCTGAGTGTCAGGGGATTCTAGAGAAGGCAGGATACAAGAAAGAAGCGAAAAAAGAGGAAAAAGTTAAAGAGGGTTCTGAGAAGAAAAAGGAAACAAGCTCAGAAAAGGGTCAGAAAAAAGAATGGAGCTCAGAATCGCTCTTTTCAGAAGAGGAAAAATAGAGCTCTTTCCCCTAGCTAGAACATACTAGAAATAGGTGGTCGTGAGAAATGGCTGAAAAAGAACTGAAACACGAAAAGAAGTCAGGAGAAGGCGAATTAGGAGAGCCCTTCAAATCTGTTAAAAAGATGAAAACTGCTGAACTAGTCGAAGCTATGGGTAACAAGCTCACGGAAGTAATTAAGACCCTCAATGCTAACACGGAAATGGCGAACAAAAGGTTTGAGACCGTTGAATCTAACCAAACAGAGCTCACAAAGATACTAGCGCAGATGAGACAGAATCCAGGGTTTTCAATAGGCACAGGTCCAGGGGGGGAGCGGTTGACAACAAAAGAGAAAATGACCTATGGCATTATTGATCTTGTGCTTAAGGGAGAAGGATCATCTTCACCTATTGACCAAGCTTTTAAGATGGCAGAGAGCTTCAACAAAATTTACATGAGCGGTCAAACAAACATGCTTAGAATGATGCAGATTATGACTAAGAGAGGCTCAGTTAAGGAACTCTTAGGGGACGAGGGCGAGGGTGAGTGAAAGCTTACTCAACGAAGAAGAGCAAGCTGCGCTCAGAAAAATTCTTGATCTCACGGTTCCCTATGACTTGCATATCTCTTTTGGAGATGTTAAGAACTATCTGAAACATGGTTTTCAGAGAGAAAAGACAATAGAGGATATGATCCGTGAGGCCGGGAAGGATGAGCTTATGACGGTGAAGTTAAAATTTATATTGCAAGCCCTGATTAAATGTTATCCAGAGGAGGCAGGGCATCATGAGCTTACAACTATTAGGGCTCTTGCTACTACTCCATGATTTGAAGGATTTTCCAAAGGTTGACAG
This sequence comes from Candidatus Bathyarchaeota archaeon, assembly GCA_030628925.1. GTDB lineage: Archaea > Thermoproteota > Bathyarchaeia > Bathyarchaeales > Bathycorpusculaceae > SOJA01. The sequence goes on from DAOVQA010000007.1 coordinate 4,231, forward strand.
GGTTCACCATTGGCAGATAGGAACGGTGTTATTACTCTTTGCAAAAAAATAGAGAGTTTGATGCTAGGGAATACACCAGGGATACGCTTATTCAAGAGCTCTTACTGTTGGAAAGACACATAAGGGATGGAAGCGTTTATGAATGTGGCTGTGCTTGGGATCAGCACCTGCCCATGATAGAAGGCTTAGGCTCGGAGGGAATTAAGTTCGCAGAAACTGAAGAGGAAAGAAAGTTTTTTGATGATCTAATGCACACAGCAAGAGAGTATAGGCTGAAGCTTCAATATGGAGATGAAGAGGAAGAAGAGGGCAATCCGTTAGAATGGAGACAGAAAGGTTATCATGATGCTTTGAGAAGGCGCCTTCCTCCGAAAGAGTTTCCTGACAAACAAGCAAAGATCGAATACGAGAGAGGCTTCATAACAGGAACCCAGGACCTTAGAAAGAATGAACATCCAGAGAGAAACAATCCTCATTCAGCTGTATGCAGTTTTAAGAGGGAAGAAGTGAAGCCAAAAGGCTATTTTGATCCGAAGAGCTTTAGGACCATCTGTCCTGAGTGCCCAAGCGGTAAGTGCGCAGCATGCCCGCCCAAGCTTGAATGTTCGACAAGAGTGATCATTGGCTGCAAGAAAGGAGAGTTCAAAAAGGATAGATGTCGGATCGGAACAGAAGCTCATACTATTCTTCATGCAAGCCCTAGCCATGTGTAGGGGATGGATTCCAAAATGGGTTTTGGAGCTATCTCTGAGCTTCCGACAAAAGAGTTGTTTATTCCCCCAATCTTTGGAACAGACCTTTCTTCACACAGCGGGTTTATGTTAAACGCTTACAACGAGTATGTTTCTATGCTTTTCTGGGCCCCACACGACTTTAAATCCATAGTTGAGGCAAAGATTATCTGTCTTGCCAACGCAACTGAGACCATTGATGTCAGGTGTTTCAGTGCTTACGGTGCTGAGGGTGAATCATCAGGCACGCATTACGCAACGTCTTATCCCTCTCAAGATGTAGTTGATGAAGAGTTCTACGCCATAGATATTAGTGATATTCTGACAGCCCTTTTGGCTGGAGACCACGTCAAAATTGAAGTGCGTCGAGTCACTGACCACGACGTAATGAACGCTTATGTTAGAGGAATTTTATTGAAGTATGCCTAACCATGCTTAGACGCTAGAGTTTGCATTTAGGGCACCATAGTTTGCCACTTTCTTTGAGGACCCAGAGAGGATGCCCACAATGACGACAGCATTTAACTTTGCTTCTCATCCTTCTTTTCGGAAACGTCATTAAAATCGTCTATCCTGGTCTTTCTTCCTGGAAGTTGATCAGGGCGCTGCCACAGCTTCTTTCTGCGTCTATCAGTCATTTTGTGACCCTAGAACGATCATGACAGCTCGCATGAGACATAGACAGCAGTTGCAGTTCGGAATGTTAGCCTCATAAGCTCTGTATCTGTCTTTTCCTCTGATCTTGAGAGCTTCTAACTGAGTTTTGTCGATCACTTCATCCAGGAAGAGACAGATAGCGCAATGCTGCTGTTTTTTTGGCATCAGCTCGCCACATTAGGTTTTGCCTTAGCCTTCTCGATCTTTTTTGCTACTTGCATGTCAAAAACGCATCCACATTTAGCACAGGTTACTAGTTCGCAGATTGTTGTGCCTTGATATTCGAGGTTCATAATCTGGATGCGTGGCGCTTTGAGTTCTGGATGTCCAGGAACTGTATAGACATGCTGATCAGGGCAGCCACATGCAGGGCACTTAATTTTTGCTTTCAATGTTGTATTTCATCTCCACACTTTAAACAGTAGTATTCAGGGGTTCTTTTATGACTTGTTGTTTTCCATGCTTTCTTTCCGATCAAAATTCTGTCTCCGCAGCGTTTGCATGCCTGGGGTTCGTGACCCTTCCAAGTGACAAGCTTCATCCTTCTAGCTCTCCCTTGTGTCTCTTAGAAATTGCATTGTTGAATCGGTCAGCTTGACGCTGTTCTCAGACAGATGAATAAACGTATAGTCTTTTAGAAATTCCAGGGAGGCCCATAATTTCTTTCCGTTGAGATCAAGCTTTTCAGCGATCTCAGAGACTTCGTGCCAATAGCCATCAGAGAGCTCCTGAACGATCCGATCAAGAATTTGCATGCTTGCATGTGGTTGTTGGTCTCTTAAAAATTCCTATGGAAGATTCTTCTAGAAGAAAACTAGAGATAACCTTATTTGAGGCAGACAAGAAAGAGAATGTATGCATGCATGTAAGGGAAAATTGATGTTGATCATTGGAGTTTCGATTTATATCGCAGGCATGCTGATGTTGGTAGCTACGCTATATCAAGAGGAAATACCGACTGAACCAGAGATACCTCACATGGAGATTCCCAGACGGAGAGTTGTATGGAGAACACGAAATCTTGATGTTACAAATGTTGGTTTATTGCTTGTTTGTGTTGGTGCGTCTTTGAGTGGGGTGGGTGCATGTAGGTTAATTAGAAGGAGGTGAGAGAGAGTATGTGGAAAAAGGTTAAGGCTTTTTTAAAAGCAAACAGAGGAAAAATCTTCATGAGTGCAGCGATGGGGGTTTGGGCTGGAATAGCTTGTGTAGCAAAAGTCATTTAATCAGAGTGATGTTTCAAGCTGTGCGTGACGTTGAGGCTCTAGCGTTCTGCATTTGGATAGGTCCTCTGCTGTTTATTTGCTTAGTTACATGGTTGAACGTAGTTGCTTATCCTCTAGGTGCAATATTGCTCTGGTGCGTCTTTATTCCTCTGAGCGGTGCGGTGGCTCTTGTTGACTACGTGAGAAAACATTGATCAGAAAGGCGCTGCTGATCTCTCACTCTCTTTTTTTATGTTGAACATGGATGTTTAAAGGGTTGTGCACATCTATGTGGCACATAGTTTAGCCCTTCATCGTTTTTCAGCCTTGATCACTCTAACATGCTTGCAACCTGAAGCCTTACATTGTTTCTCGCTTAGCCAATACCCAGATGTTAAAGGGCACTTGTAGAATACTTTTCCATCTTCCATGATCTTCTGTTGAGCTCCACAGTCGATATAAATAAAGTCTCTTCTGAGGTTTTCTGCGATCTTGAAAAATTTGAGATGAGCTTCGCAGATTTTCAGGCTTGGCAACTTCACGATCTTAGGTGCATTTTTGGCACAGAACCATCCGTCAGGAAGTTGAATCCGCGCAGGACAAGCTATGCTTTCAAGATCAGGCTCTGAGGGCAGCATTGCAGCAGGATCATGTTTCTCAACGATCAGACCCTGTTTAAAAAGCTTGTAGATGTTAAGGACCTCTCTCATGAACTTGGACCACTCTTTGCCTTTTCTGAGCTCGTTGAACTGATCAACCATGCTTTTAAGAAGAGGGATGCTTGACCATTTGCCTTTTGATCGTTTCTTTTTTCCTGTGCTGAAGGTTTTTTCTGAACTCATTTCAAACTCGCACTTTATCCTCTTTGTAGATTTTGCCGAATCTTCCATTTGGTTGTCTCTTTGCTTCCACCGTTTCCCAATACAACTCTTGACATGCTTGAAGTCCAGGGCAACTTTCACAATCCGAAACTTCCATAGCCTCTTGACAGTCCTTGCGACGTTGTTCAAGGCTCTTCATGTTCATCAGACCTCAGATTAGAAGTGTTCTCCATACTGATAATAACGAAGAAGCTTCTCTAAAAGAATTTGGAGCCCTCCCTGTTTGGGGAGTTTCTTTTGCATACGAAGAAGCTTAAGGTCGCTGAGTAAGGATTCTTTGAGAGTTATAGTTTTAAAGCCTGGTGGTGGCATCATCTCATTCTCCTTTATGGGGAATTGCAGATTTTCTCAAATAGAAAGTCAATGATGTTGGAGATGTCAGCACATTCAAGCTTTGCTCCTGCAAGATCGGTTCTCATTAGAGCTTGTTTCAACTCCTTGAGTTCATCATCTAAGCGTTTAAAAAGGAAAGGAATCGAGTATATGAGATATGGTTGTCTCGGATAGTTTTTTTCTATGTGAGCAATGAAGTTTTTTTCCATCTTGATCATTGCTAGGCTCTTCGGTTGTTTCATGATTCAGTCTCCCATTCACCATAAAGTAGCAGTTGCAGAATCCTCAGGAGAACATCACAGTCGGCACGTTTCCCTGTTTCTAATGCCATGTCCACTAGGTCACGACAGACAGCATCGTATTCATCGCCTTCTATCTGGATTTTCAGTTTGCTCATGATTCAGCCTCTTCGTATAGAACACAGTCTTTTGGATCAGTAACACCGCAATAGTATGGTTTCTTGGGGAACCGTCTGTCTTTTGCTTTAGAAGCTTTTTCGCAGATTCCTTCAGGCGAGCAATGCTTACAATCCTTTAGCATGATTCAGCCCTTCTCAAAGTTGATGTCAATGGTCTTGGTTTCTTTGTTGTAAGTGATTTCTTTGATAGGCTTGTCTATGAAAATTGCTGCTAGACCTGGGGTAAAACCGAGATGGCTGATAAGCAGCGCTCTCAAAAAGTTCTCGCTGATCCTGAGGTGTGTAGGCTTGATGTCATGAGCTCCCAAGTTCAATATATTCTTCGTGTCTAGCGGTATAGGTCCTTTTTCCATACCTATCCCTTCTCATATACGAAGAGCTTTGTCTGTCTCCAACGAAGCCCGCAGCTGTCACATAGGAAGAGGTAGATTCTAGCATGCTTCACGTTAAGCTTTTTCTGACCCTTCCCGACTAGAGCCCAATTTCTATGACTTTCTGTTTCAGCTTTGCAACGAGGGCAGCTGGATATGACCTGTTCAAATTCACTCATTTCTCAGAATCGCCTCTCTTTCTATCCTCTCTAAATATGGTTCAATCGCATCTTCTCCTTCATATAATGGACAGCTTAGACACTCTTCTGAACCATACTCACACTCGCATGCAGCGCATCTAGCGATCTCAAGATCATCTAACATTTTTTAGTTTCCTGGTGCCTGATGTGAGCCAGGCGTAGCACTTGAGCGGTTCTCCAACACAAAAGAGAAACGGGCCCACACCAAGCACCGTAAGATAGGTGTCTCATCATATTTTTAAGCGTTACGGTAGTGCCTTCAAGTAATAGTAGTTTTACTAGTATTTTCATGTGACAGTTCAATTGATCAATTAAGTTTCATGGTCTTTATATACTGACGTTGAAAAGAGCTTAGAAATAGCCTCAATAACAGAAAGACCCTATAATTGCGTCAATTGACCACTACTTTTTAATGTTGAAAAGCTAACCAAGTTCAATTGACTTTATGGTTCTCTCTTGGATGAAAAAGGTCTAGTGTCACAAACTGTCATTAACTACTTCTTAGGCAATGTTAAAAGAATGGTCTTTTAGCGGTGTTGTGACACTTCTTTCTCTTACGTAAGGGTAGTTAATCCATAGTAAAGTGTCACTATAACATTAGCATGGTGACAATGTTTAAATACGGTAATAGGTATAGTTCTAGGTGTGTGTGTGACACATTAAACGTGAAGGAGGTTGAAGGAATGGATAAGGAAACATTGAGGCTGTTCAAGCAGCTCAGAGGGTCGGGTTATTGCCCTCACATAGCGATTCGCATTGTTAGGCTTTACGAGGGGAAGTCATGAGCAAGCTGAAGGCTGCAACCGATGGGCTCTATTGGCTCTTCACATGGACCGATGCGATCAGCTCTCTTGTTCTGCTGCGTCTAGGGTTTCCTGAGCTGAATCCCTTTTATGCTCTCCTGGGTCATTACGAGTTCTGGGCCCTCTACGCTGCTGCGAGCGTTGGGCTGTGGTGCTTGATCAAAGGCTTTCAATATCACTTCATGCATCATAAGTGCTCTGTGGTCTCTTATGTGGCTCTCTTCACCTTTGGGCTCTGTCGTGCGATCTGCACACTCAATAATATAGGACAGGTGATGAGATGAGCAGAGGTCTTGAGGCGAAAGTCGGAGAAGAGCAGTTCAGGCAGCTCATGAAGTCAATGACGGTTCCAGAAATGGCAGTTCTCCTATGTACGCATCATGCTCTCGACAAAGACCGTAAAAAGTGCAAAGCATGCAGAAGAGCGATCTATCGAGCTATCAAAAGGGTCCAGGAGAAAGAGAAGGCTGAAAAGACGTTTCAACCGATTCAGCACTTTGACAAGATTCCTGAGATTCAGACGTTCATAGAGTTTCAGAAGGCTAAAGGTGCAAAATGGAAGGCTCCAACGAGAAAGCTAGAGCGAATGTGGCAATGGGTAAGAGAGAGCCCGAAGCTTTCCCAGAAGCAGCGCCCTATCATGTGGGATATTCAAGTCGTAAAATTGATCCTGAGCAAAGTCAACGACCTCAAAATCTCTAAATATCAATGGGTCCAGGCTCTGAGACAATTCTTCCACAGTCAGGAGCGCTATAAGATGGTGAAGGACCCTCTTCTGAGAGCGAGGCGAAAGGATCAGAGGGCGCCACATGCAAAGAAAAGGATCAAAGATTTTGTGAGCCCTCCTGAGTTTCAGGATCAGGTGCTCGCTGCATGTGACACGGAAGATCAGAGACTTGCCTTAAGGATGCATGTCACTCTCAAAGCTAGAGAGGGATCGCAGAACATTGAAAGAGACAGCTTTCTAGGCTTGCGTTGGGAAAATGTGATCTGGGAAGATGCATATTACGGAGAGCCTTCTGCAACGATAGCAGTCTATGAGCCCAAAACAGGAGGAGGCACAACCTGGCTACATTGCAGACTAGACCTCTTCTTTAAGAACCTTCCTCAGCAATTCCGTGACTATTGGACCCGACAGGGAGCACCTAAAAAGGGCAGAGTGTGGAAATGGCTGAGCTATCAAGACTATCTAAGGCTCTTCAAGATGATCCGAGAGAAAACAGGGCTCACGGTGATCCCTCATGACATGCGAAGATCAGGCGCAACATGGCTTCATAACATAGGCTTAGACTCCCTAGCTATTGGTCAATATAATCCAGGATCAGGCGATGCCATAGGCTTTGGAGGCGTAGGATGGGAGAACGCAGAAATCTACTTCCAACGATACGGAAAAATGAGCTTTCAACCTACAACGGAATGGCTGAAAGCCTTTGAAGGCTCCTGGTGCTTGGAGGTCCGTAAGCGCATGGGCTTCATGACAGCACGACAAGCCCAATAACCCTCTTTTTTTATGAAGTCAAACCTAGCTCTTTCTTAACATCAGCCTTGAGCTTGGTTTTCACAGCGTCAAACTCTTTCTGAGTGATTAGCTCTTTTTCCTTCAAAGCGCTCAGAGTATCAAAAAGAGCTAGCATGTCACGGATTTTTCTATAATCGAACATGGTCACCTCCTAGACGTTGGTAATGTGGTGGTGAACCCAAACGAAAGTGCCTTTTGTAGCACTACCACCAGCATCTTGAGAATAGGTCAACGTCAAATCTTCTGCACTGACATCCAAGTCGAAGGTATCTTCAGTATTAACTCCACTTGTTTCAGCATTGCTTAGAGTTACTGTCATGGTATCCGTTCCATTCGACAAAGAGAGGCTAACACTCTTACCAGCTCCAGGTGCAGTATTTACGGAAAAGGCTAGCTTGGTGAAACGTAAGTCCTGGTCAAACACACCAGCAGGAATTGATCTAATGTACTCATCTGTGAGTCCTTGCTCTAGGGTAATGTGGGCAAAGTGATGAGTGGGTGTATGGAGAATTGGGTTGTCTCCGAAATTCAACACTTTCGACGCTAAAACTGTGATGTCGCCAGCACGAGAAATACTAAAATATTCATCTGATTCAAAATCCGTAGAAGAAACCAAGGAAGCACATGTTACATAATCGCTTATTCCATCATCATAACCCTGAAAATTAACAACAGAATTTACTGCTTGTTTTCCCTTTATCCAAGCGGGGTCATCACTTAATTTAAGCGAAGAAGTTTCAAGATATGAAAGTATAGATAAACTATTAACATATAAACTTGCACGCGTAGCTAAATCAGAACGTAAAAGAATGAACGCCGATGAAGAGGCTCGTTTAATCCAAATATCATTAAGTTGAATTTTCTCATTCATAGCTCTTGAACCGTCAAGCAACAAAGCATTAGGATAAGCCGAATCTTCAAGCACACCATCCTTCAACAAAACACCGTCAACAGTAACACCAGCATCAGCAGTAATTTCATTAATAGCATCCATCTGCACTTGTCCATTAATCAGCTTCATAACATTCCGCATAGCAGTATCATACGCTTGAAAAAGCACGTAGGAAGCCGCATTAATACCCGTTCTAATTGTATAGTGACCAGCAGTAGTTTTAGGTCTCAAAAGGTCAGGAAGCAAATCGCCCAACATAACATCAGTAAAAGCAGCCCCAAGCATAAACTTGAATGAGCCAGCATCATGCAACAGTTTAGGCGGGGAAACTCCAGTATCAAAAAATGCTGTTCCAACGTCTAGAAGGTCGTAGCCTCCCAGGTCTGCATCTTCTTCCATAACTCGTGAACCATCGATGAGGAAAGCATTAGGATATTTCGTATCTGCCAAGACAGGAATTAGAGCTTCAGGAATGGCATCGATGTTCTTCCATTTTTTACTCGAAGCCTCATAAGCGAGCATATCTTGATCTGCCAAGCTAGAAAGCACGATGTCTCTGAAATGCCGAGCTGTCAGGGCGTGTTTCCTGGGGAAACCGAGAAGATGTATTTCTCTAGCTCTCATATGTGATCCTCTCTCTCCACGTTATAAGTCTCTTCTGTTGCTTCTCCTGCATCGCTCCATGTTAACGTGAACAGAGCAGTATCATTTTCAAAGGCTTTAAGATGTTTGAGCAAACCATTTGCATCTTCCCAAAAACCAAGCTTTGTGATCTTCTTTCCTTCAGGGGGAGACATGATGTTACCAAGAAGCTGTGTCAGCATGGAAGCGAGTTTCGCTAGGGCATCAGCATCAGGGTAATCAGAAGGGAAATTAGAGATCATCATAGGATGAGCGATAACCCTAACAATCTGACGCCCTTTGATCAGCTCACTCTGCTTACAGTTAATCTCAAAATCCGTGTTATACCAATAGCGCTCATTCTTATGGATGATCAGCCCAGAAACATCACTCACGATCTGTGTGGTTGCGCTGCGCAGAACCCAATTTTGACTAGACATTTTCGTGTCAACTATGACGCTTTGAGATCAGCTTCCCACTAAAACAACCCAACCATAATTACCACTTGCTGACCGTTCTCCAGAAACAACAATGTATTTTCCGCTATGGCTAATCGACACGCTGTAAACTTCTTCTGAATTGAAGCCGAGCTCTGTATCAGACAAAGTTTTCAGTATATCCCCATTCTTCCAGATAGTAACACCATCACCTGTATTCGAGCCAGGTACACGATTTAAAGCAACAACATACGTTCCTTGAATGGTTTTTATCGTTCCTTCTGCACCATCAGGACCTGCAAAAACTCCTGGAAACACATATTCATCTAGGAAGGCTCCGAGGGTTTTAGTGGCTATCGTGTATTTTCTAGCGCCTAAATTCTCCATGTCAACAAGCAAAATCTCGGATTCATCATTATTCAAAACAGCCCATTGATAATAAGCATAGGCATAAGCCTTCAAATCATCAAAACTATCATAAATTGAGTAGTCGGAATAGTCGCCTTCAAGAGGCTCAGATACGTCACCGAAGCCCATTCTTTGACACCTTTATGTTAATGCTATCTTTCTTCCGTTAAAGCTTGCGTTGCATGCGACTGTCGTTCCGTCTGTGCTTTTGATGTGAATTGAGATCACGGCTCCTTTGAAGAGTTGTATTTGCTGAAAGTCCATGTCGAAAGAGGTTAACAGTCTTATTCCGTCAACCTTTGCAGCTCCGATTTTGATGAGGAAGAGCGCTTTTGTCTTTGCGTTGTTGTCAGGTGCTATGGCGATCTCTGAGAGTGCAACTTTATAGCCATCAGGAACCTTGTATTCAAAGACTTTCTGGTATGTCTGTTCTGTTGTGCTTTCGTATTGAACATCGAAAAGAGGCTCTGAAAGCTCAGGCACCAGGGTAACAGGAAGAGGGAGAGGGAAGGGCTCACCTTCAGGAGGAACAGGCAAGCCTAGTTTTTCATAGAGTTTTTTGAGCTGAAGTGCAATGGAGACTAGGATCAGAGCGATAGCGTCAGCGCCACTCATGATTATTCACTCGGTTCTTTTGGTTCTGTGCCCAGGAACGAGAGCAGATAGGTTACGACCTGAATGATCGCTGCAACGACAAACATCATCCATTCAATGTCGTTGGGCATCCTTCCCTGTTGCAGAACAACGTAAGCAGGGAGACATATAGCTTCAATGAACAGCAGCGCAGCGATGATAACTACTCTAGGCACAGTCGGATCGAGATCGAATTTCACCTTCATTTTTGCATTTCTCCATGAACTTAAGATTAGACTGAAGATGCATATAAAGAAGCAGATTCCCATTCCCCAAAAGGTCCATGCGTAATGGGTCCACTTGGTCCATGAGTGAAACCAATAATCGAACATTTCATCTTTGATAGGATGCACCAGGGGAGCGCATAGAATGTCGAACTGCCAGGCGCAAGCTACAAAAGTAACCGAAACGATCAAAACAAGCAGAAAGATGCACATTTGAGAGCGGTTCAAGTTTTCTCTTTCTCCTCTCTCCGTTTTGGAACTTTCACGCCAATGGCTGCAAGCCCGAAAAGAGCCAACACAAATAACATGGCGCCAGGATATTCTTTCGCCAGATCATAAAGAGCATCCACGATCTTTATAATTTCTTCCTTAAAAATAACCGCTAAGGTTGCTATGATTGCAATGGCAATGACAATTAAAAGCAGCGTGAAGGGAAAAGGGCTTGAAACCGTGAACGTGGTCTCGATGATTGACTGATCCGTGATGATTTCTCTGGGTCCATCTATGTTAATCCATCCAGGAGCAACAGAGCCAGGTCCGACTTGAATAAAATCCACTCTTTCGACTTTGAGCTCGCCTGCGCCCTGAGCTTCTATCTCTTCAGCCCAGGCTTGCTTTGCTTCTAAGATTTTCTCAGGGTCTAGAGGAAACCGCTCACAATGAGTTCGGAGCTTATATCTTCCACTTTTAAGGTCCTCTACAAGTGGATATTGCAGAAGATCAAAGGACAGCTCGGCACTTTTTCCCACTTCAACCCCAACTCAAACCTGCTAGTATTGATACCTCTTCAGATTCTTCACCGCAACCCTCGTATTCATCATCGCCTGCAAACCCAAGCCAGAAACGATAAAGCCCTGGTTTATAATAAAAACTACTAAGAGCACGAGTGAACTCAACAACTCCGCTTGCATCTGAGTATTTTCTGGATATGACACGCTCTACTTCGCCAGGTGGTTTAA
>DAOVQA010000195.1:0-2538 GCA_030628925.1 Candidatus Bathyarchaeota archaeon
CCAAAAGAAAGGTTTTGCTAACGGACACGGTTGGTTTCATTGACCGTCTGCCCTTAAAGTTAGTTAAAGCCTTTCACTCCACGCTTGAGGAAACCGTCCTTTCAGACGTGATTATCCTAGTTGTCGATTTGAGCGAACCAGACGAGGACATTGAAAGGAAGCTTTCTTGCAGTCTTGATACAATACAGCAAATTGGAGCAACTGGAATACCTGTGGTAACCGCACTCAACAAAATCGATTTGCTTGAAAAAGACGAGCTGAAGCGCAAGACTGAATATCTGAAGGAGCATGCACCAAACCCTGTTCATATCTCAGCGTTGCATGGAACCAACATAGCCTCGTTGAAACAGGAGATTACCCGGTACCTTGAAGGTTTCGTCCAAGCGTCATTTTCCCTGACAATAAATGACGAAACCATGTCCTTAGTTTCGCAGCTCTTTGATAGTGCCCATGTACAGAACATAAAATATGAAGGTGATGTCGTGAATGTTGTTTTCAGGTCGATTCCTTGGTTTGCGGACAGGGTTAAGGGGCGCGTGGAAAAACTGGGGGGAGTGTTTAAGAATTAAGCCAAAAGCGAAGGATAAAGCAGTAAGGTTGCCGAAAGTTGTTGTTTTGAGATGGGGACACCGGCACAGAGATAAAAGGCTCACTTCTCATGTGGCTCTGACTGCCCGAGCGTTAGGCGCTTCTGGCTTCATTATGGCAGACATAAAAGATGATAAAGTCAAAGAAACCATTGAAAAGGTTACGGAACGCTGGGGAGGTATCTTCCACTTTGAGATGGGACTGCCTTGGAAACGTGTGGTCAAGGAATGGAGAGCGAAAAACGGGGTCACAGTTCATCTTACTGCGTACGGAGAAAACATCCAAACAAGTGATGTCATGCAAAGAATCAGGATAACGGGAAAAGATGTGTTGGTTATTGTGGGTAGTCAAAAAGTACCCGCTGGCTTCTTCGCTGAATCAGTCTCAGATTTCAATGTTGCTGTGGGGAACCAGCCCCATTCGGAATGCTCCAGCTTGGCTGTTTTTCTTGATCGATTTTTTGAGGGTCAGGAGCTTTCAAAGGATTTTGTTGATAACGCGAAAATGAAAATAGTTCCTCAGGTTAGAGGCAAAAGAGTCGTTGAAGTTTAGTCTGCAGGCTGTTTTGGTAAGAGATTTAAGCTTTGTTGCCCTTGTATATTGGAAGAGTGGAGTAGAAGGTTTCGATGTTGTCTTTCGTGGATAATAAAACTTTGCAAAAGGTTGCTGAAGCTTTTGGGGGCGAAGAGGCTGTTCAGATTGTCAGTGTCCTCAAGGGAGTCGGTGAAACCACAGATGATGAGATTGCAGCACAAACAGAGATAAGGCTCAACACCGTTCGCAGGATTCTCTACAAGCTCTATGATCATTCTCTAGTAGGCTTAAGAAGGTCTCGTGACAAAACCACTGGATGGTTTATCTTTCACTGGAGACTCCAGCTTGATCAGCTTGCAGGCTTCATTTTGAACCAGAAGCGTCGTGTTCTAGAAAAACTGGAAACGAGACTCACGTATGAGCAGAAACATGACTTTTACTACTGCTTCACCGAAGGATGTAAGCGGGTTCCCTTTGAGGATGCTATGGAACTTGTTTTTCGATGCCACACCTGCAACAAACTTTTGATGCATTTTGACAACACTGAACTAAAAGCTGCCTTGGTGGAACGGGTTGAGGCGCTGAGGAAGGAATTAGGTGAATGATGAACTGCCGTCGTCGCAGATGGCGCTGAGGCTTCTTTCTGAAAGTGGGTGTTCCAACAGGGTTATTGCTCATTGTAAGGCGGTTTCTGCTCTTGCTGTGAAGTTTGCTGAAGCCTGCGAAAATAAGGGGTTAAATGTTGATGTTAATCTTGTTGAGGTTGGTGCTCTTCTTCATGATATTGGGCGCTCAAAAACGCATGGTGTAAATCATGTTATTGTTGGCGTGGAAATCGCGAAGTCCCTGAATTTGCCTGAATCTATTGTGTCCATTATTGAGCGTCATGTTGGCGGAGGCATAAATGCTGATGAAGCAAAAGAACTTGGTTGGCCAGTGAAAGATTATCTTCCAACAACTCTGGAAGAAAAACTTGTGACCTACGCTGACAAGTTGATTGAAGGGTCTAGGGTGGTGCCTATAGAAAAGACTCTCCTGAATCTTTCGAGGGAACTGGGCGAAAACCATCCTGCTATAGATCGGATTATAAGGCTCCACGAGGAGCTTTTTCCTTTGATAGGCGATTTGAATGCCGACAGTCACAGTAATTGAGAAGCTTTACGGTTCAGGCTCTCCTGAAACCTTTGAGAAGCTCTATTCTAGTTTGGTCAGCGGCCTTAATGTTCAGTTGAGTTTTGCTGGCACAACAGACCGCGGGTGGATACAACTAGAGGTCTCCGGCGAAGATGAAACTGCAGCCTTGAGTTTGCTTGACCGCGAAATCGGGTTGGCGCCCGTTTCTTTGGATAAGCTGAAGAAGTTTTCTGTTATGCAGGGTAAGGTGGTTTTTTCAGGTAAAAGCGAAAAGGAGCTTTA
>DAOVQA010000095.1:0-4897 GCA_030628925.1 Candidatus Bathyarchaeota archaeon
AGATCATGAAACACAAGTTTGGCATGGACGTGATCGAATCTCCGCTTCTGATTAAATATACCCCGGACCAGGCTGGACTTGAAAAGTGCAGGAAGTTTGGAAGAGAGATTGCGGAAAGACTTATTCCTAAAGCCTAGCATATCTTTGTGAAAGGAGGCGAATGTTTGAATTCAAAGGATGAATTGACAGATTTTCTTAAGGAACAGATCAAGATTGAAAATGAAATCGTTGACTCGTTGAATAGCTCCTTAGGCGAGATTGGAAATCCAGCTGTCAGAGGAGTTCTGAAGGGAATATCTTTGGATTCTGTGAAGCATGCAGAGATGTATTCCTCAGCCATTGGCTTGTTAACAAGTGTTCAGCAAGCTCTTACGCAGGAGAATCTTGACAAACAAAGAGAACTTGTGGAAAAGCATATACGCTTAGAGGCAGAGCTGATCGGGAAGATCGGCAAGAAACTGCCTAGCATTGAAGACAAGAAGGTTAAGCTTCTCTTGAATGCGATTTTGATGGATGAGAAGAGGCATCATGAACTTTTGAAGAAGGTTCTTGAGATTCTAGTTCGAGGAGAAACCATAACTGAGGAAGATTGGTGGGATATTCTCTGGAGAAACGTTCCGTTCCACGGAGCACCCGGAGGATAAAACGAACAAAATTGATGGAGGTTAGACAAAAGATGCCCGATGTTAAGGCTGACTGGAAGAAATATAACGACGACGCGGTGTGTGTTGACGTATGTCCCGTTGAGGTTTTTGAACTTCAAGACCAGCCAGAATATCCTGACAGTCAAAAATCGGTTCCAGTGCCCAAAGAAGAATGCATAGCATGCGTAACCTCATGTCCTACAGAATCAATAACCGTTGAAGAGTAGGCAAGGAACATTTGACAAGTTTACACTCCACAGGTTGCTGTTATGAATAGTGTGAACCCCCACGTTGGCATATTCAGCTTCATATGCCGGTGAACGTCGAAAAAATGTGGGAGTAGAATTTGTTGCGCGGAAAATCTACTAAATTGCTATGTTTAAGGCTCACTTTTCTGATTTACAAAAGAAATAATAAATGGTTATGAATGTAGAAGTCAGAAAGGTGATTTGAGAGAATGTTATCCCAGATACCTGTAAAACTGGAGAAGGTTTCGAAGAAGCATCTTGACCGTGAGATACTTAGAGTGGCTGTGATAGCTGAGCTGGATGCGGTAAGCCTCTATGAGCAGTTGGCTGCTGCGACAGAAAACGAAGACATCACGAAGATTTTGTTGGACGTGGCTAAAGAAGAGAAGACGCACGTGGGAGAGTTTCAAACCCTGCTGCTGAGGGAAGACAATCAGCAAGTTGAAGAGCTAGAACATGGTAAAGAAGAAGTGGAGGAAATACTGAAATGACTGAGCTGAGACAGATCTACAAGTGCAACATCTGCGGCAACATCGTCGAAGTCATCCACATCGGAGTAGGACAACTCATCTGCTGCGGCCAACCAATGGAACTACTCAAAGAAAAAACAGAAGACGTCGGCCTGGAAAAACACGTCCCAGTAATAGAAAAAACAGGCAACAAAGTGAAAGTCAAGATCGGCAGCATCCCACACCCCATGGAAGAGAAACACTACATCGAATGGATAGAAATAATAGTCGACGACCAAACCTGCAGAAAATTCCTGAAACCACGAGAAAAGCCAGAAGCAGAATTCGAAACCACAGCAGAGAAGATACAAGCAAGAGAACACTGCAGCATCCACGGACTATGGAAAACAAGATAGAATCGGACACGCAGCAAAAAACCTTCAACATCGTCCCCCTTTTTTATCAACCAAAAACACAGTTGTTAAATCTGAAAAAACCAAACGACATTGTGTGACCCAATGAAGAAAAAAGTCCTGTTCATTTGCACACATAACTCTGCGCGTTCTCAAATGGCAGAGGGATTATTAGATGCTCTTTACAGAGACAAGTATGAAGCATGTAGCGCAGGGGTAGAACCCGCCGAAGTCAATTCTTATGCTATTAAGGTAATGGCAGAAATCAGTATCGACATATCGAAGCACCGTTCAAAGAGTATCATAGAGTTTCGTGGACAGAACTTTGATTATGTGATTACAGTATGCGATCACGCAAAAGAGACATGTCCATTCTTCCCAGGAGAAGAAGTCTTTCATAAAGGATTTAGAGACCCGTCAGAGTTCAAAGGCAATGAAGATGAAATACTGGAGAAAGTTAGGCAAGTGAGAGATGAAATCAGAGTTTGGATCGAAAAAACATTTGGTGGAGAAAGCTAAGTGAGTTATCAAAAGCGTTTAAAATTTCCTTTCTGTACAATGAAAATGTGATCGATCATGGCGCGCGTTAGCAGCACCCTCAGAGGTGAATTCCGGCATAAACTAACCTCTGCACTTGTTTTCTTGAATCTTTCTCTTTTACCAGAGGCTGAAAAAAACTAAACGACTTGAGAGAAGTTGGTTATAACGCGCACTAGAGGGTTACATATACTTTAGTATGACATCATCATACTCTTGTTCAAGTCTGTATTTGTGCTTCAGCTCCTCCTTGGCGAGTTTGGCGAACATCTTCCCAATCTCCTCATCCTTATATCTTCTAGCTAATTCCATGTAGAAGTCGTGTGTTGACTTCTCCCTCTTTCCTGCGTAGATGAGTATCTGCTGATAACCCGCCTCAGGTGATAAGGAAACATCCTCAAGATAATCCACGATCTTAAGATCTTGAATCTTAGCTTCAAAAGATCCGATCTCCTTCACCTTCTGCTGATCTCTCATAGCCTCTAAGATCGTGCTCTTGTGCTTTCCCTCCTCCTTTACCAGCTCCTTGAGGAATTCGATGGAGCTAGGGGTTAAAACCTTGTTCTGCGCAGAAGTGTAAAGCTTGATCGACTCTTCCTCCATATTCAACGCGAGTTCTAGGGCTTTCTCCAAGGTCCACTCTGACAAAGTTCATATCTCCATCTTAGTATCATTCAACGAATCATATAAAATTGTTGAAAAATATGATTGACATTCTGATGCACGTGCTTTCCAAAGAAAAAATGTGGATTTGCGGGAGATGTCTCCATGTGTCTGGGTTCAAATCGCGCACGCTAAGTCGTGGTTTTTCTCAGTTATTTTTACGTTGGTTGGGTCAACTCCTGCAAGGAAGCTTAGGGGCTTTGTGGAAACTAACGCTTCAGCTCTGCATTGGCCTTCCACGATTACTCGCCCCTTTAATATTATCTGCTGCATTTTAAGCACGCTTCAATAGGATATTTTCGCTGATAATGGAATTTCTCCTAGAATCTTTGATGCAGCATTGCTGACGTCTTCACGATTTTTCTCCTCTGTGTAAACACGCAATATGTTTATGAAGCCCTTTAACACGTCAAAAATCTTTGAAACTTCGCTTAGACGCCGCGGAATCCTATTACCCTCCCGAGTCTTGTAGAACACTGGGATTTCCATAGGCTCCATGAGAACCGAATGATGATATGGAACCGACGCGACAGTAGGTACATCAATTATTATCGCTTCTTCTTCAACTCCCGCCTCGCTTGCAATATCAGCTTGCAACTGTTTTCTATATGCCTCGCGACTGAAAATGTTTGAAACCATAGTGTCTTTTTCATAAAAGGTTCTTTCATAGGCGCATTTAAGCATCTTCCGTCTTTCAAGATTTTCTATGATTCCCCTTGATTTTCGGCATCCTTTCAGCATCGTCCAAACCGTGTAATCATCCATGGCGAGGTATTCCTCTGGAGTTTTAAAGCTTGTCAACTTCAACTCCTTGTTCGCTTTTTCCATAGCCACGGCAAGCATTATTTGCGCAGCTCTTCCGACGCGGTGGAAGTATATGCTTTTGAAGGATTCTATTCGAGCTATAATGAAAGACTCAAGCGCGGAAAGTGCTCCTAGATCCACAGCTAAGTCTTCATCTAAAACGTCTAAGGCTTGTATTAAGCGGAAAGCGTCTATGTAGCCGTATTCTGCGCCAGTGTGATATGTGTCCCGTACAACAAAGTCCAATTTGTCAACATCAACAGAGCTGCTTATTATCTGATCTAAAAACGTCTTCATAGGCTTGTGGAGACGGCCTACCGCCAACTTTCCGATTTCTTCTGCATCGTAACCCTGCTTGCTAAGTATGTTTTCTAGTTCGCTGTTTTCAATTATCCATAGAGTCATGTCCTCATGCGTCTTGTTAAGCTCTTTATCCAGTAAGTGTTCAAAAACATGCGAGAAGGGTCCATGCCCAACGTCATGAAGCAAAGCTGCAATTCTAACTTTTTCAGCTTCATCTTCGTTTATGCGTTGGGAAATGTTAGGATTTTTCACAGCTCTACCCGCTAAGTACATGACGCCGATAGAATGTTCAAAACGTGTATGATTCGCTCCTGGATAAACATATTCTGAGCCTGCAAGCTGACGTAGTCTACGTAATCTTTGAACAGGGTAAGAGTCGATTATTTCTTTTTCCTGTGCAGTTATGTAGACGTATCCGTGAACAGGATCCTTTATCTCACCCCAATAATTTCGCGGCATCAAAGTTTTCTCCCAGCTGCTGTTAAACAATTATTAATGCATCCGGCTCTTATAATGCCTAATGCTCTGGGTCCTAAGAGATGAAGAAGATGGGAAAGAGAGGTTTTTTCATATGCGTTGAAGGGTTGGATGGCTGTGGGAAAACAACTCAAACAAGATTTCTAGTTGAAAGGCTTAAGAAAGAAGGTTATGATGGGATATACACTGCTGAACCAAGCTACGGAAAAATCGGAGTACTCATTAGACAATACTGTTTGCATGGTGAAAAACGTGTTTCAGGCATCGTGGAAACCTTGCTGTTTGCTGCTGACCGTTTCGAACATTTAGAAAAGGAGGTTCTTCCTGCCTTGAAAGAAGGAAAACTTGTGGTTTCCGAT
>DAOVQA010000088.1:0-5160 GCA_030628925.1 Candidatus Bathyarchaeota archaeon
AGAAAAGACTTGCCTGATAATCCTCAATGGAATGAATAGCACCGCAACGCGGACAAACATATCTTATTCTTCGAGGCAACCTTCCCAAACCCAATTAGCAGATAGAAACTCATAATCATAACCTTTTCTGAACTATGACCGAATTATGGTTTGGACCAATTCAAACTAAACTCACGGCGAAATCGTTTCTGTTGAAAGGAAAGGATTAAGAGTTCGGCTGTACATTTTGATTTTTCCGTGATAAATGATTACGAGGAAGCTTAACATTTGGGATTCGTTGACCCTTTAACTGCAGTTGTCGTTTCCTTCTTTTTTCTTGGAGTAATGCTGTATAAACATGTAAATCTTGGAATAACCCTGAACTTAACGGCGCTGCTTTTAGCTTTACTTTCACTTGACTGGCAGGGGATTCCAACGATAATCTATCAAACATCAGTTGATTTACGTACGCTTTCAGTTGTGTTTGCAACCTTCGGAATAATGCTGATCAGTCAACTCTACAAAGAAACAAAGGTTATCAACGATTTAAGTGAGAGTCTAAGCAGAATAATCAAAAACTCAAAGCTTGTAGTCAGCATACTTCCAGCAATTATTGGGCTTCTTCCAGTTGCAGGCGGAGCATTAATGTCAGCACCTCTTGTAGAAGCTGAAGCCGAGAAACTGGGGTTGAAAGCTGATAAGAAAACATATGTGAACGTTTGGTTTAGACATACAATATTTCCAGTGTACCCCGTAAGCCAGGTTCTCATACTTACGGCGATGCTTACAGGATTAACGGTGACATCTATTGTAATGCGCCAGATTCCAGTGGTCATATCGATGATTGTTGTTGGCTACCTTATCGGTTTGTGGAAAAATCCGAAAACAGCAAAAAAGGAAAACTCTAAGGCACATTTAGGTTCAGAGCTGAGACGCTTTACAATTGCGTTTTTCCCGATACTGGCAACAATAATAGCGGTTATCGGTTTAGATGTGAATGTCGCGGTAGCAGCATTCATAGGGGTAGCTGTTCTTCTTATAATTGCCAGACCAAACTTCAGAACTTTCACTAAACCCTTCACGAACTGGGCAACCTACGGAATAACACTTGCAGCTTACGGCGCATTTTTGCTGCAGAACGTGGTTAAAGCAACAGACTTCCCAGAAATTTTCGGGGGATTCTTAGCTACCGGAGGCGTTAACAATCTTGTATTGTTAACCTTTGTTCCAGCGGTTTTAGGTTTTTTCACCGGTTCTCCGCTGGCGGGAGTAGCCATAAGCTACTCGATGATAGAGGGGATAATAAAGTTCATTCCTAAAAGCGCAGCTTTGCTCTACCTAAGTAGTTACCTTGGATACATAATCGCGCCAACCCACCTCTGCCTAGTCCTGACAGCTGACTACTTCAAATGCTCACTAGGCAAACTCTACAAATACTTTGTGCCTTCATTGGCATTTACGTTTGCAACAGCGATACTGCTATACCTTCTAGTCTAAAAACGTCAAAGCGAAAATAACATCAGAACCAGATTCAGAAGTAAGGCAAATGGAGACATTAGCGCAATCCCACTTTTTCTTGCCAAATTTGCTGTGCGTAATAATGTGAAGTCAGGAATATAGTTTAAACGTTTTCAGAAGAATGAATCACATGTCAAAACGGAGAAAGGAGAAAGGCTATATGTTAACAGTAAAGTTTGGAAAAACATTTAGGCTTGTTATGACTCTTGCTTGTGCAATTTTCCTGCTTCAATCAATTGCCCTCAACGTTTCTATTGCGCATTCGTGCCTCCCCCTAGTGGGCACACTAGATGTCGAGGCGGACGTGGGGTCAATACATTTCAGAGGGGAAATGGCTGAATTTTACATATTAGTATCATACTTAGGCAAACCTGTCGAGGCGGAGATCAGTGCTATATTGTATTACAATGGAACCATGTACGTAGACTTGAGTGCTTTCGTGGAACATATCGCCACAGGACTTTACAGAGTGCCATATACCATACCAATGGAAGCATCGGCTGGCAGTTATGCGCTTGTTGTTGGCGCGAGCTCCCCATGGCTAAAATGGAACAAACTAACCATATCACTAGCTGGCAGTTGTGCGCTTGTTGTTGGCCCGAGCCACCGTACGCTTGAAGGAACTACTCTTGAGAGTTTCTTGTTAAGCTCAACACTGACAAGCTGGAACGCGTGGATAACAGATGTGCATGGGAATCTGACAACCATAAAAACTGATATTGGAACAATCAAGTTATCCCTTGAATCACTTGACGTAAAGCTGGCTAGTATAGATGGAAGAATATTTGCCATCGAGACAAATATGGGAACAATCAAAGCTGATATAGACGACATTGATTTGAGGCTAACAAATATAGAAGGAGACATGGTAACTATGAGTACGGCTTTAGGGGACATTAATGGCACTATAGTTTCGATCCAAGGGGATGTTGCCAACATAAAAACAGACATCGGTTTCATTCAAACAGACATAAGCGCAATCAAGGTTACTCTACAGAGTATTAATGGTACAATAGTAACGATTCAAAGCAATATAGGCTTGATACAAGTTAGCCTTAATCAAATCAACGCCACATTGACCTCGTTAAACGGAACAGTTGCAACCATAAAAACCGACATAGGCATAATAAAAACAAACATAGAAAACATTCAGCTAGAGATCACTACAATCAAGGGAGATATAGTAACTATGAGTACGGCTTTAGGGGACATTAATGGCACTATAGTTTCGATCCAAGGTGATATCGTCAACATCACGACAAATCTGGGCGAAATCAAAACGTCTTTGCCACCAGCACAAACCACTACACTTGGCATACCAATACTATCGATACTTGCCGCCATCGCCGCCATCGCTTCCACTCTGTCTGCAATAGTGCTTCTGAGAAAAAGCAAGGCAAATCACTAATGCTTAGATGAAAAAACACAAACGATCCACAGTTCTTTTTCGTTTGCTTAGTCGGGGGTCTTTAACTCTTTCTTTCACAAAGAAGGGCTTTCAGCGCGCGCGCTTTTTTTTATCTTTTTCTTTCCCAGAATATCACCTCTCACTTTGAGAAACAAAAAAATAAAACTTAATCGGTCTGACCATTTAACTAAAGCAAGAATAGAGAAATCTTCTAGAAGGAATATAGGGTAACACAGAAATAATTGCTAGTCTCAGAGTAGTAAATGATAAACATGATTGGTATAAGAAAATCTGTAGCGTTGGCTGTTATGATTGTATTAGTGGGTGCTTCGCTTGCGTATGTTCTTGCCACTCAACTGCAAACGCCTTTTCATGGTGTTGGAGTGCTCAAGAGTGCTGACAGCTTTGCGTATGTAGGCGACATCGTCGAGTATCAGATAAAAATCTATAATCCATCAGACTATGACTTGTACAACATCAATGTAACTGATCCCATGCTTGGACTTAACGATACCATTCCCTTCTTAAAAGCAAGAAACATGACAGGCATGACCTACACCCTCCATAGAGAAGTCCTCGACACCGACCCTGATCCTCTGGTCAACGAGGTTTTTGTGGAAGGTGTCGATTCTTCAGGGGCATACTCTTCTAGTTCCACTCAAGCAATTACAGTAATAGCTGAGCGCCATCTCGCAATTACTAAGGTTGGACCCGAATGTGCCTGGAAAGGTGAAGCAATAGAATATACGATTACAGTGAACAACACTGGCGAACATGACCTCTTTGATGTCGTTGTGGAAGATGAAATGCTCGGGTTCACTTGGCAAGGAGATCTGAACACAGGAGAAACAAACATCTTCAACCTAACTTACACGATCCCCTGCAGCATTGAAGGCAACCTAACAAACACAGCTACTGTTTGGGCACAGCTAAACGAAACAACATTTTATGCCGAAGAATCCTGGACCACCAAAATTCTCCACCCTTGCATTTACCCTCATAGTATGGGGTATTGGAAGAATCATGCTGAAGCATGGCCTGTAGATTGGATGGAAATCGGAGATACGAATTATACAAAAGAAGAGGCCATCGATATACTGGAAGGAGCTAATGCAAAGGATGCAAGCCGGATGCTCGCTGCCCAGCTTATCGCGGCAAAATTAAACAGGCTGTCTGGAGCTTGCCAGGATTTCCATTACTGTGATGAACCAGTGAATATTGACGAAGTAATCGAAGACTCTGATGAATTCTTAACAGAATACATATTCGGCTCTGACCCTCAAGATGAGAACAGGCAAAATGCTCTTCAGCTAAAGGATTTGCTAGATGCGTACAACAACTTCGGATGTTACTAGTGTAATTGTCTTGCGTGCAAAAAAACCCATCATTTCACTAGAGAATAGTGAAATTGCCCATCTATTAGAGCGAATGATTTAAGAAAAGAGGATTTCGAAGTAGGCGTCTTCATGCAGTTGGGTGCAAGTCTAGTCTATGCCCCATTTCTTCGTTATCTTCACCAATATGAAGATCACGAAGGCAACGATGATGAAGGTTATCAATGCTACAAGGAAGTCTCCTACGCCAAAGTTCTGGCTACCCACAGTTACAACGTAAGTTGCAAGATCTCCGAGACCTGGTATAGCTAGGCCTATTATTGGCATTACCAAGTCCTTGACGAGTGCTTGCACAAGTGCGCCGAGGTAGACACCCATAATGAAAGCCACTGCAAGCCCCATTACCTTATACTTGGACATGAAGTCCATGAACTCAGCCCACAAGCCCTTTGGAGGTGGCGGCGCTGACGGTGCTGGCTTAGGCTCCAAAAGGGCTTTGATCTCCTTCAACACTTCCAACATTTCTTCATCCTTAGGCAAATGATCACCAATAATCCTTGGTTCATCTAAAAGGTTTATAAGATTTCCGACAACGATTAAAAGCGCGCGCTTCGAATTTGTCGCCATTATGGACGGCAAGAAACTACTTCTCAAACAGAAGTAACCCTGCAGCAATCTCTCTGTCTAAGATATGCCGTGGTGGGGTCGCAGGGATTTGAACCCCACTATACTTGGTGATATCTCTCGCTCAATCCCCATTTTTATCTATGGCATACTTGAGGAAAAAGTCAAGAAGCGCGCCCAAAGTCCACTGGTTAAACTTGTTTATTTCTGGGATAGACAAGAGATCCAAAGAGAAATTCCGCAACAAGCAAAACGCGCGCTTTGGTCGTCTAGAATATATCCGTGTTGCGTCCGCCG
>DAOVQA010000024.1:0-10719 GCA_030628925.1 Candidatus Bathyarchaeota archaeon
CATGTTTAACCAGTTCTTTTACAACTGCTTCAAACACCTTTTTGCCTTTTTCCGCGGAGGCTGCTGTTGAACCCTCAAACACTCCGGAACTTGTGTAATCCACAGTGTCCAATGGAAGATCCAAGCCTTCCACCTGCACAACATGTTTGCGAGCCTCCTCATCCACAGCCTTACCCATGTCCACAATATGTGGGTGCAGAATCAAATTCACCGAT
This sequence comes from Candidatus Bathyarchaeota archaeon, assembly GCA_030628925.1. Lineage (GTDB taxonomy): Archaea > Thermoproteota > Bathyarchaeia > Bathyarchaeales > Bathycorpusculaceae > SOJA01. The sequence continues at coordinate 216 of DAOVQA010000024.1, forward strand.
GTTTCCTCAGCCCCAGCATGGCTTCTTTCTTCTGGCGCGAAGAGATTTGGCAAAAGCTTACTTGCAGCTGACCACCACTGAAAGATAGATACGAAAATCCCCTTCTCTCTGAGTTCTCTAGCCAGCTCCTTAAGAGCACCCAAGTTGCCCCCATGTCCATTAACTATGACAATTTTTGTGGTGCCATAATAGCTAAGAGCTAAGCACACCTCTTCCACATAGTTCTTGAATATTTCAGGCGATATGTAGATGGTTCCCCAAAACTGTTTATGATGAGAACTAACTCCAAAGGGAATCACCTGCAAACAAAGCACGTTTGTGCGTCTAGCTGTTTCTTCAGCTATAGCCTTCGCTATCAAATGGTCTGTTCCAAGCGGATTCTGTGGACCGTGCTGCTCGTTTGAGCCAACTGGAAGAATTGCAATATCATTTTTTTTAAAATACTTCTTGGCTTCAGTCCAATTCATTTCATGAAGCAAAACCTTCACACTTCTCACCCTTCCACGAAATCGTTTTATTACTTGACAATTGAATATAAGCTTGTAGTTTGATACGGTGGAAAAATTGAAAGCGCTGATTCTTGCAGGAGGTTTCGGCACAAGGCTAAGACCGCTGAGTTGCACAAGACCGAAAATTCTTTTTCCAATAGTTAACAAGCCCCTTCTGCAGTGGACTTTTGAAAGACTTGCCCTGAACAGGATTAAGGAGGCAGTGTTAGCCACCAACCTTCAAACCGAGATTTTCATAAAACAGTATGGAATTTCAAGATGCGGATTAGACATCACCTATTCGCGGGATCCGCTGAAAAAACCGTTGGGAACTGGCGGTCCAATAAAAAAAGCTGAAAAACTCCTTGGCAGTGGTGCGCCTTTCCTGGTGCTAAACGGAGACATATTTGCTGATATAAATTATAGAGAGATTCTAGAGGCCCATGAAGAGAAAAATGCGGTGGCCACGATAGCTCTTTGCAGAGTAAGTAACCCAAGCAGATATGGAGTTGCAGAACTAACAGAAGGAAACCGCATAGAAAGATTCGTTGAGAAACCATCGCCCAATACTGCTCCAACCAACCTGATAAATGCAGGTGTCTATGTTCTCAGCCCAGAAATCTTCAAATATATCGCTGAGGGACAGAAAGTTTCTCTCGAACGGGAGGTTTTTCCAAAGCTATCAGAAAAAGGCAAGCTTTACGGATATGTTTTTGATGGTTTATGGACGGACATAGGCAAACTAGAAGATTACTTAAAGATAAACAAAATCCTACTTGATTCTTCTATCAAACTGCAGAAACATGAAATTGAAAACAACGGAAAAGCTAAGGAACCTGTGGCTTTTGACAAGGGAGTTGTTATAGGAGAAAAATCAGTTATTGGACCTTACGCGGTTTTGGGACGAAACGTTATTGTTGGAAAAAACGTCCACATACAAAACTCTGTGATTCTGCCCGGAACTAAGATAGCTGATTTTTCTATAATAAACGAAGCTTTGATTGGTGAAAACGTGACTATTGGAAAAAAAGTCAAAATTGGAGAGCGGTGTGTACTGGGCGACCGCGTTGAAGTAGCGGATAACGTGTCACTTAACAAGGAAGTTCTGGTTTGTCCGGCTAAGAAGATCTCTGAAAGCGTATTAACACCTAAAACTATTATCTAGAAACAGGATTTGAACGCATGTTAGGGTCAAGACGTTTATTTGGAACAAATGGGATACGTGGAATCGTTAATAAAGAATTAACTTCGGAAATGGCAATTAAAATCGGAAGCGCTATAGGAACATTTTTTCAACGTGGAAATCTCATAATTGGATACGATGCTAGGACAAGCGGTCCAATGCTTGCAAAAGCAGTCATTGCCGGTTTAAACGCAACAGGATGCAATGTGGTTTTAGCAGGAATGGTGCCTACCCCAGCATTACAGTATGCAGTAAAAAATCACAAAACAGATGGCGCTGTAATTATTACTGCATCACACAATCCACCGCAATACAATGGAATAAAAGTTGTTTGGAGCGATGGAATAGAGCTTTCACGCGAACAGGAAATCGAGATTGAAAACATATTCTTTGACGAAATGTTACACTACGCAGACTGGAACAGGTTGGGAACAACACGAGACTTGCCTGGAGTAATTGAGGAGTATCTGGAAGCAGTAAAAAAACATGTGGATGTTGCTGAAATAGCTGAAAAACATTACCATGTTGTCGTTGACCCTGCAAACAGTGTAGGCAGCCTTGCAGCACCGCGCCTGCTTCGAGAGTTAGGATGCAAAGTCACTACTATAAACGCGAATATTGACGGGACATTTCCTGGAAGACTACCAGAGCCTCGCCCAGAAAACCTTAGGGACTTGGCTTTAATAGTGAACGCGATAGGTGCAGATTTAGGCGTAGCCTATGATGGTGATGCTGACCGTTCAATGTTTGTTGATGAAAAAGGGGAAATTCATTGGGGCGACAAAACCTTTGCCTTGGTTGAAAAGCACTTTTTGAAGGAGAATCCCGGGGAAAAAATTGTTACACCTGTGAGTTCCTCAACGCTGGTTAAAGACATAGCTGATTCTTATGGCGGAGAAATCGTATGGACTAAAGTTGGAAGCGTAACAGTTTCTCAAACCATGAAGAAGATAAACGCAAAACTTGGAGGCGAGGAAAATGGCGGAATCTTTTATGGTCCACATCAATCGGTTAGAGATGGAGCGATGGCAACAGCGTTGATCTTAGAGATTATGGCAAAAACGGGTGAAAAACTTTCAGAGCTCCTTGGAGAACTACCGAAATACCATATTGAAAAGGGAAAGGTTGAATGCCCCAACGAACTCAAAGACAAAGTCCTAGAAAAGCTGATTGAACAAACAAGCGAGTTGAACACAAACACAATTGACGGAGCCAAAATAATGTTCGAGGATAAAAGCGCCATTCTAATGCGACCAAGCGGAACAGAGCCCATCTACAGACTGTATACAGAAGCAAAAAAAGAAGAAAAAGCTACACAACTCATACAAACATACAGTCTGAAACTTAAGAGAATAATTGACAGCTTGAAGAGTTAAACCAGTCTCTCACCACATGGAGAATACCAAATGTCTATACCGATACTACATGTAAAACCAGAAGAGATAGACAATACAGAGAAGCGTAGAAGATATAAGATCTGCATTATAGGCTGTGGACGAAACGGTGTTCTCCACGCTTACCTCTTCGCTGAAGCCGGATTCAAGATCATATGTGTCGACGCAAACCGAGCCGTAGTGAGTAATCTTGCAAAGGGAAAAACCCCCTTTCTAAGACGGAAAATTGAGCCTTTACTGAAAAAACATGTGAGAAATGGATGCTTAAGCGCCACAAACGATGTGGAGAAAGCTGTTGCACAAAGCGACGTGATACTAATAACGACTCGAGCGGAAATTGACAGAAAGAAAAAAGTCAACTATTTGGATTTAGAAAAAACATGCAAGCACGTGGGTTCAAGTCTCCAACGCGGCTCGCTAATTATCATTATGAGCATTATTGGGCCAACTACAGCAGAAGGATTGATCAGAGAAAATCTGGAAAACACTTCTGGATTTAAAGCTGGAGTTGACTTTGGCCTAGCCTTCAGCCCAGTCAGACGTGTAGATGAACAAACTCCAGAAAAACTAGCTGAATGCAAACGGATTGTGGCAGCAACTGACAAGGACAGTTTGAAGGCTGCCTCAACTGTTCTAGGAACCATCACCAAAGAAGGAGTTGTGGAAACCAGTGACGTGAAAACGGCAGAAGCAGCAATGCTCTTTGAAGCTGTACATCATTACACTAGCATTGCTTTGGCTAACGAACTCGCCAGGTTTTGTGAGAAGGCACGCATAGACTATCTCAAAGCTAGAGAAATCGCAGAAGCAAGCGCATGCAGCTTACTTGTATTGCCAACGGTAGTTGGTGGGAGCATACGTGACAAGCCGTATCTGTTATTGGATGAAGCTGAAAACTTAGGTGTGAGGCTTCGAATTCCTGTAATTGCTAGAGAGATAAATGAGGAACTTTTGAAACATGTGGTTGGTTTGATTAGGGAAGCACTGAGAAGCTGTGGAAAAACTTTGAGAAGGGCGAAGATCTCTCTGTTAGGAATTTCTCAAATGCCAAACATGAAAGATACGCCAAAAGTTTCATCGAAAGAGCTTGCTAAAATTCTGGAAGCTAAAGGTGCTAAAGTCAGTCTCTATGATCCGTATTTGTCAGCCGCAGAGTTAATTGACTTGAGTTACCCCTTCAAGAAAAATATAAGGAATACCATCGAAAGTGTAGATTGTATAGTAATACTTACAGGTCACGACCGATTCAAACGTTTAAATTTGAAGAAACTGAAAATCATGGCAAGGATGCCGGCCGCCATAGTTGATCTTGAAGGCATCATCAATCCTGAAAAAGTTGAAAAAGAAGGTTTTGTATATCGTGGGTTAGGAAGAGGAGTTTGGACAAAATGAAAAAGTTAGGTATTGCGGTTATCGGAACCGGTTTCTGGGGAAAAAACCACGCGAGAGTTTACAAAGAGCTGGAAGACACAGAGCTTTTAGCAATTTGTGACATAAACGCTGAAAGAGCTAAAGCCGTAGCTGAGAAATTCGGCGCAAAACCCTATACAAACCCTGGAAGAATGCTGAAAAGAAAAGACATCAAAGCAGTAAGCATCTGTACATGGTCAACAAGCCTTGCAAAAGAAGCACTAAAAGCGTTAAAAGCAAGAAAACACGTTCTAGTTGAAAAACCAATGGCGACAAATGTGAAGCAAGCAAAAAAACTACTGGAAACAGCAGAAAAGGAAGATTTACACCTTACAGTAGGCTTTATAATGCGGTTCATTCCAGGAGTCCAGCACATCAAGAATGCAATTGAAACAAAAAAAATCGGCGATCTCGTATGTGCCACGGCGAAAAGGGTTTCTCAATGGCCTGAAAGAATAGGCGACGTAGGAGTTGTCAAAGACATATCAATTCATGACATAGACATAACAAGACACCTTTTTGACGAAGAGCCCGGTGCTGTTTATGCAAAAATTGGAAAAATGAAACATAGAAAGTTTGAGGACTACGCCCAGATAATGCTCACCTTTAAGGGAGACAAAAACGCTTTTATCGAGTCCAACTGGTTGACACCATACAAGACGCGGGCATTAGTGGTTACCGGAAGCGAAGCCATAATGAAACTTGATTACATCACACAAGAGCTAACAATTGAAAATGCAAAGGAAACCTTGCAGCCAAGACTTGTTTGGCAAGAACCATTGAAACTTGAGCTTCAACACTTTGCAGATTGCATTCTAAAAAATGAGAAGCCGCTGATAACAGGGATGGACGGATTAAGAGCCCTCAGAATTGCAGGGGCAGCATTGAAATCTTCAGCAACAGGCAGAGCGATAAAGCTGAAGTAGAAAACTAGGGATTCTGCATTTCGTTTCTAAGGTTGAAGGGCTTACCCTCTAACAGGATCTTTTCAGGAATCTTTTCTTTCCATTTTCTTAAAAACGGCAAGTCTTCGCCTTCTTTTCGCAGTTCGTCAGGAAGCATCTCTGGAATTTCATCTCGTATCGGATACCACCTTAAGCATTTTGGACAGATGATCATGCCTTCTGCGATTTCCTCTTTCTCATCAAAGACATATAATTCAAGCGGGTAATGTTTATCCATGGGGCAAGCCAAGATATCCATCAACTTCTTTTTTATGTTGTCATCCCTCCCACATGTTTTTTGTTTTTAAACTATAAAACATTTTCAGAGATTTGTGTTATTGTTTACTAAAAATGAAACCTTGTTCTATAAGTTCTTTCCACATTTGCAACGTCTCTGGGGTATATACTGCTTCTTTTCCATAATGCAGTTGGCACGGAAACTTTTCACACAAAAAGCAGCATTTAATATTCTTCTCTTTGGCACACTCCCAAAAAGCACAGCCTTTATGGGACTCTCTGGACAGTCTTAATTGTTTGTTAACCCATTCACACCCCAAACAGCGTTTTTCTTCACGCTTGAAAACTGGACAATATCCACAATAAACACCGCATATGCCTACTTCAATGTTCAACAGTTTTCACCAACTATAATCTACAAGACAAACATCCATATCTGCTTTTTTCACCGATCTTTGTCAGTTTCTAATTTTCCACAAAAACCTAGTTCAATGTCCAAAACTACTTGACACCAGTTAGGACCAATTGTTCTAACAATCCGACCAAAGGGAATAGTAAAAGCTGCACCTAGGCTTTCAAGCTTTTCAGCCACCTTCAACTTCACCTTCTCAACAGGATTCACGGTTTTCCCAGCATGTTCGAAATCATAGTAGTGTATCCATCCTCCGACTTCTTTAAGAGCAGAAAGAGCATGGGGTAGATGTTCAAAGGCTTTCTCAGGTAACGGCATAAGAACCCTATCCGCTATATGGCTTAGTTTTGTATCAATGACTTTTCCTGCGTCTCCCTTGATAGGGATCACTTTTGGGTAAACCCTGTTCAACCTGATGTTTTCCTGCATAAACTGAATCGCTGAGGGGTTAATATCAATAGAATATATCTTTTCTGATTTTGAATGGCTGGCAATAATTATGGAGAAACAGCCTACTCCAGCAAACATGTTCACAACAACCTCGCCGTTTCCAACTTGTTTTGCAATCCTCATTCGTTCATAGAGAAGCCTAGGTGAAAAATAGCATTTTTGAACGTTAACGGAGAACAGGCATCCCGATTCTCCATGCACAGTCGTGGTTTTGTCTTCGCCAGCTACAAACTCCAGTTTTCTAAGTCGAAAATCCCCGCAAACAGGACTTGTTTGAGCCAACACTGTTTTCACATTCTTGTGAACGCCCATGATTGTTTCTGCAATGACCTGCTTGTATTTTCTAGTTTCTTCAGCTATCCGTATGATAGCTATGTCTCCAACAATATCATATGAATTATAAACGTGAGTTAGCTCCTCTGGGGAGATAAGTTCTGAAAGACGGGTCCTCAGACGTTTCTTCATAGGTTTCCTCTCTTTTAGCTTAGTATTTGTGGAAACCTTTTTAAAAGGTGAGAAAATACTCGTTCTTAAGAAGAGGAACCCCTATGGAGAAGAAGGAACCTACAGGGATTGTTTATGAATGTATAAGATGTGGAGCGAAGGTTCCTTCAGAGGAGTTGGAGCTCCGCGGCGGGCAAATTAAGTGCATCGTCTGTGGATACAGAGTTTTGAAGAAAATTAGACCACCCGTTGTCAAACGTGTTTCATCGGAATAACAGCCTAATGCTAACTAGAAAGCAGAATACCTAATCCTTCGAAGACTAGATTTGGTTAGCTGCTGAAACCAATGACTTCAGAAGATTTCTTTTTCACCGGTCCTACGAAGAGCCTTTCCACGAAGCTTTATTGCTGGACCAACAACTTCCTCAGGTCCCTTTTCAGTTGTCTGTCTTTTCACGGTTTCTCCACAGATTCCTCCTAGAAGGAGCCGCCTTTTCACGCACATAGCATATACACAGTTTGCAACGTCACACATGTCTCCTGTCCATTTACACAATACACCATCTTGACGGTAGAGAACAGCATTCTTTGCGCATTTAAAGAATTTACATGTAGGAGAACAACGCTTCACTTGAGTCAATACACGCACAACCTTTTAATTGTTTTATTGACAAAATTTTAGTGTTGCTACGTCACTTCAATAATTGTAGTGTTTACAAGGGTTGATATAAAGTTTTTTCCTTTAGACTCCTTATTCCAGCTCTAGTCTGATGATTGCTTCGGTTTAAGACGTTTCTTTCTGTAAATTTCTATTGAAAGAATCAAAAGGGCTGCAGCCGCAATTATTATTGCTGTTGTTAACTGGCTTGTTTCAACAAGAAAACCAGCTATGATCACGTATTTCCATATCTTGATTTCAATAGTTTTTGATTCATCAATATAAGGTGTTGTCACTGAACAAGGATCCGATTGTCCAGGTAAATAAACCATTACTGGCAGGTCCCCCCCGATAATATCGCTAAAAGTAACCATACCATCCGATTGTGTTAGACTTGAACTCTGCAAGTCATCTCGTGGTAGCGTTACATTAGCATTCGGAATTGGCTGTCCAAAGTAATCTACTATCTTCACTGAAAACGTTAGGTTGTAAAGCTTGCAACAAATTTCGACAACTGTGTCATTAAACATTTCGACAAGAGTCTCGTTTAGGAACACGTTATCCATATAGACTTTTACAGTATAGTTTCCAAAGGTGCAATTGATAACGGCGAGTCCAACGTTATCAGTAGTCTTATTGTAGAATAGCCCACCCATTTGCTCAATTACTTCTACTCGTGCATTTGGCAGAGGGTTTCGATGATGTTCTTTTATGTTTAATGTCAAAGTTTTGGCGGGACACAGTATTGTTAGGTTGAACCATTCTTCTGCTGGCAAATTTTCAACAGTGTTATTGTTTATGTTGAAAACTCTTTCGTAGCGAGAAGCATTTATGGTGTAGGTTATGTTAGGAAGCATTGATTTAAGGAAGAAAACTCCTGAAGGGTCAGTTTCACCTACTACACTTCCATTTTCCACCTTTTTCTCTTTTGTAGTCACATACTGATAGCTAATGTTTAAATCTGCAAATGGTATCCGAATCCCGTTTTTGTCTTTAACAGTAATCCTCATGTTGGTTAATTCACATGTTAAATTAAACTCATCCACTCCAGTTATGGTCATTTGCGTATCGTTAACTTTCACGCCATTCCAAAAAGCTTCTAAGGTATGGTTTCCTTTTTCAAGCGATAAACGTGCCAGCCCATTTTCTCCGCTTGTCGCATTATGCGTTGTGATCGTAGCGTAGTCAAGAGCTTTCACTAGTATTTGTGAAACAGGGTCTCCAGCTAAGTTTCGCGCATAAACATCTATCTTGTAGCCTGGAACGATGAAGAGTTGAGAGTCAGCTATAGGTTTCGTCGTTGCCTTCGAAGATATTGAAACGTTGTAATTGCCGATTGAAGCGTTCCACGGCACCTTCCACGTTGCATTAATAATTCCTTGCTGCGAAGCATTAACCATAAGTGGGTCATAGGTTTTGTTGGTTCCCAAGAATGTTATGCTAATATTCACAGCTTCGTTCGGCTGATAATCTACAGCTCTGATTTCCACAAATTCTTCTCTATGATAATTACTTGCGTTAGTCAAACCTATGAAGAAACTGTTTTCAGCCAGATCCAGAGTTCTATTGAAAAATATGTGATACAAACCTGTGAAGTTAGTGTGTGAACCGGAAGGTTGAAACAGAGTTTTGTTCGGATATTTAATATTTGCATGCCCATATCCCGTATCTGCTGTGTCAGCAAGCTCCACAATAGCCCAGTAGGAAGTGTTGACGGGATAGGGAAGTTCAACTGTAACATTGGCATAATACACGGTATTTCGTTTTCCTCCAGTAACGTTCACATGTAAAACAACAGAGTCGTCTTGCTGGAACTGCTTATGTTCTTCTAGAGGTTCTGGTACAATGTAGTAGGCAGGTTCTATCTGAAACCATATTGTAGCGTTATTTTTTGTCAAATCATCCTGCAAGGTTATTGTGTAGTTTCCTTCAGGAAGGAATGGAACCTGAAATGTCACATCTACCTTGTTTCCAATGGCAGTTGTTTTGTTAACTTCGATGTTATCAAATAATATTTTGTAGAGACCAGCCGTTGTATTTATGGTTCCACCAATACGAACTTTTTCTCCAACTTTCCCAAGGCGAGTTACAGGTGAGATAGAAACAATCTTCACGTCAGTTGCCTTTACATGTGGAAGAAGTAACGTAGAAACAAATGTTATAGCTAAGGTAACTATGAGAACAGTTAAGACCAATTTTTTTTTCAAGTTAAACTCGCTCCCAATTTACTCCGTACATTCTCAAATCGATGTGAACATTTACTATTAAGGGAACATTTTAAACTTTACCTTTATTTTCCAGCTTTCTTTTACTTTCGCTTTCTGAAGACCTTTGCATTATTCATTTCGCAGACGTATTCGAAGCCGCCCACCAGTTCACATATCTCTTCCAAAGTTATGGAAATAACAGCATGAAAATCGTCATCTAAGTTGAGGAAATTCTAGCTCGCTCACATAATGATAGAAAAAGGGGAATTACGCGGAGATGTCTCCATTTAACGTGTGGCTAAGAATGTTGATGCAGCTGAGAATGCGTGGGAAAAAACTAGGGGGGGAGGGGGGTCACTAAGGATGTCAGCGCAATAATCATACCTGCCGAAAATCAACAAGGAAAAAAGGAGATTAGGTGGGAATATCTCCAATAATGAAAGCAAAAAAACCTCTTTCTATACGTTTTTGACTCTACCTTAGCGCCCGCTTCTTCCATCTATCAAAGTTTTTTTCATACACTTCCCAATTTGCCCCATACTAAATTCTTGTTTTGATAAACCTCCTTTCATAGGCACATCAACTTGTGGGTACGCGTGAAAACTCTAGAGTATTGCTACATGTCAAACGTTAATAGTTGGTTTCAACCATCAAACATAATGAAAAGATAGCCTAAG
>DAOVQA010000026.1:0-9940 GCA_030628925.1 Candidatus Bathyarchaeota archaeon
AGGACAGATTGTGCAGGAAAACCCGGATTTCCTGAAAACTGGAGACGCTGCCATAGTAAAGGTAGAACCATTACATCCAGTCGCAATTGAAACATACACTGACTTTCCAGAGCTTGGCAGATTTGCAATTAGAGACATGGGGACAACAGTAGCTGCAGGCGTCGTAAAAGAAATAACGAAAAAAGAACCATAATTTCTTTTTACTCCACCTATTTTTACGCCTACAACACCTTCTCAGCTAGTTCACCGTATGTTATGCTCAAGTTTTATCTGTAAGAAGCAACTAGTTTCTCAGGGTTAACTGAACAGTTAAAGAGTTGAGGAAATGTCTGGAACGGAAACTTTAGTTCCATATTTGAAGGAGAAGAAGGGTGATGAGAAGGAGCCAGTAATCATTGTTGACAGTCGAGAGGCAAACACTGCTGCAAAAATAGTTAAAGGACTCCGGGAACGAGGTGTGACAGTAGAAATTAAAGCATTACAGAAAGGTGATTACATATTGTCTAATGATTGTGCCGTAGAGCGAAAAACCGTTCAGGACTTCGTTTACACACTTACACATCGCCATCTCTTTGAACAACTTTTTAAGCTGAAAGAGGCTTATCCGAAAACGTTGATTCTCCTAGAAGGCTACCTGCCAATAATCTACAAGTACAGCAGAATCAATCCCGCATCCGTTTGGGGCGCAATGTTCCATTTGGCAAAAAATGGAATAGCAATGGTGCACACGACATCATACAAGGAAACAATTGATTTCCTTTACATAGCTGCCCGCCAAGAACAAATAGTGGAAAAGAGAACCCCAGCCATTCATCCAATCAAAAAATGCGAAACCACAGCTGACGCTCAAATATTCTTCTTAGCTAGTTTGCCAAACATCGGAAGAGAAAAAGCCACAGCAATTCTCAAATCCTATCAAACTCCACTAAATGCTCTGATAAATGTTGACGGGTGGTCTAAAACTGTGCATGGACTAGGCCCGAAAATAAGCAGCTACGCTAAAGAAGTATTAACAATCCCCTTCAGAGAGTGAAAGACTTGGATGTGGAAATTGTTCCAACTCAAAAAGTCAAAATCCTAGGTTTGGACAAACGTTCCGTTAGAAACATAACATGGTGCGCCACAACCTATGGAGTCAGCCGGCTTTACTGGTTAGATGGCTACCTATTATGCTTGGAAGTTTATGACAAGTCCTTTGAATATGAAATTAAAACAAAACAGTTTCCAATAAGCCACGTTTGCTATGCAGAATTTCCAAAATACGAAAGGATGTTTGAAGTTGACAAAAGCCTTCAAATTCCAATAGTGAACGTTTCTGACATGAAACTATTCAAGAACTTGCTAGCAGCAATTCTAGAAAATGAAAAAAACTCAAAAGCTAAAAAACAAGCCTAGCTTCCCTTTGAGCATATTCAAAGCCGAGTTCAAATGCCTTCATGTTCATGTTCAAATACCTAGCTGGCACAAGCTCTCGTATAGCTCCTTTCAGCTTTTCAATTTCAATAGGCATTTTTCCGACAGCTGCCAATCCGCCGATCAAAACAACATTTCGGGTCAGAACACTTCCAGCTTCCTCAGCCAATTTTGCTGCCTGCATAACAACAACATTTTCTGTAAAACTATGAATTTTCTTAACTATTTCCTCCAAGCTTGGATAGCTTATCATGCTGGTTGTCAATCCCGGAGGAGAAATAGGTTCATTATTCATTAATACAAGCGTCTCCTCTGAAGCGAACTTCAAGTTCCGCACAGTTTCTATAGGTTCAAACCCTAAGAGCACATCTGCATTTCCTTCCAAAACTGTCGGCGCCAAAACCTTCTCACCCATCCTAACATTGGAAATTACTGACCCGCCGCGTTGAGCCATTCCATGGATTTCACTAACTCGAACATTTAATCCTTCTTTCAGAGCAGCTGTACCTAGAATCTCAGCTGCTAAAAGTATGCCTTGTCCTCCAACACCAGCTAAAACAATGTTAAACTCCATTTCATAACCTCCCTAACAATTCCCGCTACCTTCTATCGCATTGTAGGGGCAAACTGAAACGCATAGTCCACATGCTGTGCACAACGTTTCATTAATGGCGACTCTTCCGTCCTTAATGATCAAGGCGGGACAACCCAGCAGTTTAATGCAAACCATGCAGTTCGTGCACTCCTCAGTGACTTTGCAAGGCACAATCTCCACGCCTTCACGCCTCTTACGCCTAGTCACCATCAAAGCGCAAGGAGCCCTAAAGACTACAACGGAAGGCCCAGGATGCTGTAAAGCATCTTTCAGAGTTTTCTCTGCTTCCTCGATTTTGAAGGGGTTAACAACTCTGACATATCTTACTCCACATCCTTCAGCAACCTTCTCTATAAGTATTTTTTCTGAGGGTTTATGCATGCCAGTTATGCCTGTTCCTGGATGAGGTTGACTTCCAGTCATCGCTGTTGTGAGGTTGTCTAAAACGACTAGGGCAACTCTATGGTTGTTGTAAACTGCGTTTATAATTCCTGGAACTGCTGCATGGAAGAATGTTGAGTCTCCGATTACTGCTAAGGTTTTTTCACCTGTTGCTTTGCTTATTCCCTGAGCTGTACTTATGCTCGCCCCCATGCATATGAGTAGGTCGCCGATTCTTAGTGGTGGAGCGATTCCTAAGGCATAGCAGCCTATGTCTGTTGTGCAAATTGTCTTTTCACCTGCAACCTTTTTGATTACGTAGAAGGAGGCTCTATGAGGGCATCCGGCACAGAGTATGGGCGGCCTAGCCGGCAGGTCATCGGCTATTTTGGCATATTCATCGTCAATTTTCTTTAAATTGATTGGTGTTTCTCTGTCTGTTATTTCTGACAACCCCGTCACAACTCTGCGTGTGGAAAGCTCCCCGTTCCTTGGAAAGTAAAGAATGTTCATTTTTCCGTAAATCTTCACGTTTGGAGCGTAATCCTTGGCTATGGCTTTAATATGCATTTCCAAGTATGGTTCAAGCTCTTCTACAACAATTATTTTTCCATGATTTTTAAGAAATTCTCCTATCATCTTCTCTGGAAGCGGATGTGTCATGCCAAGCTTTAGGATACTGATGTCTAAGCCCAGCAGATCTGCGGCTTCAACTGCATAATTATAAGCTGAGCTTGAGGAGATTATGCCCAAGTCACTGTTTTTTCCTTGAGGCACAACCATGTTATATGGTGATGCTTCACTGATTTCTTTGGCTTTCTCCAGCTTCTCTAGAAGCTTCACATGCATTGGCCTGGCGTTGGCTGGAACCATCACCATGCGTCTTACTTCTTTAACGAATTGCCCTTTCAATTTTCGTGTTGGAAGCTTGCCATAGCTTACTGGTCCACGGGTGTGACATACTCGTGTTGTTGGTCTGAGAAGAACTGGCAGTCCAAGTTTTTCAGAGATTTCAATTGCTGAGATGGTCATTTCTTTTGCTTCTTGAGGGTTGGAGGGTTCTAAGCATGGGAGGTTTGAGAGTAAAGCGTAATAGCGGCTATCCTGCTCGTTCTGAGAACTGTAGCATTCCGGGTCATCTGCAGTTACTATGACATAGCCTCCTTTTACACCTATGTAAGCCAATGTCATAACAGCGTCTGCGGAAACGTTCAATCCAACATGCTTCATGGCTGTTAAGGTTCTTACACCAGAATTTGCTGCTCCGGCTGCTACTTCGACGGCAACCATTTCATTAGTGGAATACTCCATGTACAAGCCTGCTTCATTTGCTATTGCTGAGATTGAATCTCCTATCTCTGAGGCTGGCGTTCCTGGATATGTTGTAACTACACCTATGCCAGCTTCTAGTACTCCTCTGGCAATGGCTTCATTTCCTAGTAGAAGCACTCGTTTGTGAGGTTCATCTCGTAACAATACGTGTAAGTCTGGCAATGGATTTTCTCCTGTCAATGGGAAACTTTCATAATCTTGTAGTTTCACATATAACTTTTGGTACGATAAGCCACTAATGTAGCTTGCAGAAAGCTAGTTCTATTGTGAAAAGAAAATTAGAGACTGTGTGAACTGGCCTCGCTATTTGCCCTTGAATGCTGGTTTTCTCTTTTCTGTGAAGGCTGAAACACCTTCTTGCAGATCCTCTGTGGAGCCTACAACGCCGAAACCTTCACGTTCCAAGGCTATTGCAGATTCTAAACTCATGTCTGCGCCCTTGTTAATTAATGCCTTAGCAACTTTGAGGGCTACTGGAGCCTTAAAAGTTAGTTCCTTAGCAAATTGTCTCACTTTTTCTCTGAACTCTTCAGCCGGTATAACCATGTTCACTATGCCTAGCTGTTCAGCAGTTTTTGCGTCAATTATTTTTCCAGTGAAGATAAGCTCTTTCGCCTTTGTCCTTCCTACTAAACGTGTAAGTCTTTGAGTTCCACCCCAACCCGGGATCAAGCCGATGTTGATTTCAGTCTGTCCCATACGGGCTCTTTCCGAAGCTAAGCGTAGATCGCAAGCCATGGCAACTTCTAGGCCACCACCTAAAGCGTAACCATTTATTGCTGCTATGACAGGTTTTTCCAGGTTTTCCAGAGCATTGCAAAGCCTTTCTCCCATAAGAGACAGTTCTCTCGCTTTAAGCGCATTAACCCCTTTCATTGCTTTTATGTCTGCTCCAGCTGAAAAAGCCTTTTCACCAGCCCCAGTCAATACTACAACTCGCACGTTCTTATCGGTTCTAACGTCCTCCAAAGCTTGCAGAACTTCAGTTATAACCTCTTTGCTGAAGGCATTCAACGCTTCTGGACGATTCAGAGTTATTGTAGCAATTCCTTCGCTTTTCTCATAAATTATGTACTGAAAATCCATCTTCTAATTCTCTCCTATTTCTGCGTCCAATCGTAGTAGCCCTTCCCAGTTTTCCTTCCTAGAAGTTGAGCTCTCACCATTTGTTTCAGCCCTGGGGATGGATGAAACTTTGGGTCTATTCCCTTCGTCAAAATATCCGCAATTGCCAACACTGTGTCTGACCCGATGTAGTCTGTGAGCATAAGAGGACCCATGGGCCAGTTCAATCCAAGTTTTATAGCCTTGTCTATATCGTCCCTGTCAGCAATACCCTCCCAATACAAGGCTGCTGCCTCGTTCAATGCAGGAATCAGTATACGGTTTACAATGAAGCCTGGGCAGTCTTTCTTAACCAGAACTGTTTCTTTACCCATTCTATGCGCTACATCCAGAATTACCTGTATGGTTTCGTCTGAGCTTTTTGCTCCTCTGATAACCTCAACGAGTTTCATCAGCTGCGGCGGGTTAAAGAAGTGCATTCCACAGACTTTTTCCGGACGTTTGGTTGCTGAGCCTAATTCTGTTATGCTTATGGAAGAAGTGTTTGAAGCGATAATGGCGTGAGTTGGCGCAAACGTGTCAACTTCCTTAAACGTGGCTTTTTTCAGTTCAGCATTCTCTGGTATTCCTTCAATTATGAGGTCTACATCTGAAACAGCTTCTTTCAAGTCAAGCATCGGATGGATCCTGCCTAGTATTTCGGCAACTTCTCCTTCTGTCAATTTACCTTTGCTTTGGAACTTCTGCAAACTCCTTTTAATCATTGCCATGCCATTGTCTAAGAATCTCTGCTCTATATCCCTCAAGTTAACCTCATATCCACCGTTTTGGGCTGCAACTTGACATATGCCATGCCCCATCAAGCCAGCACCCAAAACTGCAATTTTCCCAACTTCCATGTTGTTTTCACCACTTCTCATTGCCTAGCGTTAGCTTATATTTTTATCTAGACTTGCTCGTACTTTTTGAAGTAGAGCAAACGTTCTTTTGCATGTCCATTCAAAGTCCAGTTGAAGAAGCTGTTTAGACGGCATCATGCATACTTGAAAGCTTGACTTGATAACCGAGTTCTGATATTTTGAAACGAGATTCATAATACTCGGCCAAAAAAAAGGGAAACTACGAATCGGAAGCAAAGATGATCCGTACTATTCCTTGGAAAGAAACTATTGAAGTCACCAGCTTTGTGCATAGTGGCTTGTGCATCTGACCACATCGTATATTGTTATTTTTCCATCGTTTGCAGCATATCTCAGCCTATGTATGCGGTTATGTCTATGCTTCAACATTCGTTGCCTATCAAAGAATCTTCAACTGCCTTCTAAATGACCCCTGATTCCCAAGGATATTTTCTAATGTTGTGTTTTTATGATTCTAATTAGCTCCTCAGTTTCTAGCTTGTACCTCACTCAACAAAAATGAGTGATATGCGACTTATTTTTAAATAGTCAAGTAGTTATATCCTGCTCTAAAGTGTGAGGAAGAATGGAATGAGCAAAATCCACTGCATATTGTCCGTAATGGTTCTTTGCATCATTCTAGTTCCAGTCACAGCGTATTTGGTTGGCGGCTGGTATGCCTATTGGGGTCACGCATTGCTTGCAATAATTTTTGGAGTCCTAGCAGTTTTCCTGAAAACCCACTATTATTGGGAGGAAGACTAAGGTGGCTCCTCCAATACCTGAAACAGGGCCAGACGTAATGATTGGCGTTATAGTAGCCATAACAGTGTTCCTAACCGTAAGTATTCTCTTAGGTTTTTTCATGAGAAAAAAAACTAAAAACTTTGAGGAATGGTTGGTAGGCCGCAGAGACATCGGACCTCTTGTGACCGGTTTCGCTCTAGTTGCGTCGTACTTAAGCGGTTGGGCAATCTTTGGAAACGCTGGTTTGAGCTATGCATATGGATGGTCAGGCAGTTGGCTTATCGGAACAATGTGCATCATGGGCATGGCATTATGTCTGGTCATTGGTTATAGAATGCGAAGGTACGTTGCGTTTGGAGCCCGAACTGTACCAGAAATGTTAAGAGTAAGGTTTGAAAGCGGAACGGTGCAAGCATTAGCTGGTTTAGCTATGATTGTTCTGCTTGTAGTTTACTCTGTAGGGCAGTACAAGGCAATGGCAACTGTTTGGACGATAACAACTAATGCACCGTTTTACGGAAGCCTGTTGGTAACAGCGATCTTGGTGCTTGTATACTTGATTGTAGGCGGGTACACGGGCACACAATGGGTTTCATGTTTCCAAGGAATTATGTTAACAATTATCGGTTGGACGCTAGGCATAGCTGCTCTCATCTGGGCGGGCGGTCCAACGATTGTTTTAGAAGCAATTGGAAATCAGACCTACATGGCACCGCCAAAAACGATGGATTCTCTTCCAACATACACTCAAATTCCATTGAAAGATTATACCTTGCCTTTCACTTCACTTGAAGGTCTAGCTTTTCCAGGCGTAGACTACATCGGCGTCACAGCTGCAATCTTGATGTTTCTGCTAATGGCGACTGGTTTTCCGCATAACATCGCACGTTTTCTGGGTGCCAGAAAAATCACCAAACGTGAATACTGGATAATGCTGCTAATACTTATCCTAGGAGGTCTAACTCCTCTTTGGATTGGTGTAGTGGGACTTGCTGCCAGAGCATGCTGGGGTGACATTCTTATGGATCCCACGTATTGGCCTATGAACGGAGACTCTGCAGCAATTTACACAAGCCTAAGCGTAGGTGGCATTCCACTTGCATCCTTGTTTGCTGCAAGCGTTTTCGCAGCATCCGTTGCAACCTTGGCTGGGATGGTTATGATTATGGCTACAAACGTCACAAGGGACTTCATTCATAATGCCTATCCAAAAGCTTCTCCCAAAAAATTGTTGTGGCTTACTAAACTCATGCTCATCCCTTTTATTGCCATACCATTATATTGGACCTTCACTTCGCCTCCTCCTATCCTTTCAGAGTTTATGGCTGGGTCAGCAGTGGCTCAAGCTGGAATATTCTTTTTCGTCGTTGGAGTTTCCATGTACTGGAAGAGGGCAACGAAATGGGGAGCCATAGCCACCATAATCTATGGATTAATCCTAACAGTTCTCAATCCTAAAGCTTACGGGAAAATTGTCGGCTTGTACCATTGGGGTTATTGGGCTTTGCTGTTGATGTTCGGTTCAGCTCTAATTTATTTCCTGGTAAGCCTAGCCACCAAGCCTCTCTCCAAAGAGAAACTTGAAAAGCTGTTTCCTAAAAGCAAAAGTTAGAGATTGATATTCCAACGTTGTTCCTGTTGATCTATCTCATAAACTTTTTATTCAAACTCTAGATTATGTTTGAGGCGGTGTCTTTCATGAAGCGTCGAGGAGACGGATGGATATTTGAACCTGAATATGAGGCCATGCCTAGGGAAAAACTTGAAAAACTGCAGGAAGAACGGCTCAGAAAAATAGTTAGCTACTGTTATGAGCGGATACCTTTTTACAGGCGTAAGTTCAAGGAGAAGAGCATAACTCCTGACGACATAAAGAACCTAGATGATCTTAACAAAATACCTTTCACCACAAAGGAAGACCTCCGAAAGGCCTATCCATTCGGAATGTTAGCCACAGACATAAGTGAAGTGCGCGAGTTACATGCAAGCTCTGGAACAACAGGACATCCAACGACTTGTGCATATACCAAAGGAGACCTCGAAGTCTGGTCAAAAGTTATGGCTAGAATATATGCTTCCGCTGGAACAAGAAAAGGCGACATTGTCCAGAACGCTTATGGATATGGCCTCTTCACTGGCGGCCTAGGTTTTCACTATGGAGCCCTCAAGGTTGGAGCAACAATTCTGCCGATTGCAGCTGGCCAAACCGAACGACAAGTAAAACTCGCCAAAGAGTTTGGAACAACGGTTCTAACCTGCACCCCAACGTATGCAGCACATCTTGGAGAGTATGCACGTGAAAAGCTTGGAATAAATCCTAGAGAAGAGTTGAAATGGAGGATCGGCCTATTCGGAGCTGAAGCTTGGTCTGAAGAGCTTAGGCAAAGAATTGAAGAACTATTGGGACTTGAAGCCTTTGACATTTACGGTCTATCTGAAATCATTGGTCCAGGAGTTTCAGTAGAGTGTCCCCAACACAACGGTCTGCACATTTTCGAAGATCACTTTCTTGCAGAAATCATAGGTCCATCAACCGGCGAACGAGTGGAAGAGGGTGAGGTTGGTGAGCTGGTGTTGACAACCCTTACAAGGGAGTCTACCCCTCAACTGCGATTCAGAACAGGAGACTTAACTAAGCTTGTTACTGAGGAGTGCGAGTGTGGAAGGACAATTGCCCGAATGGGCCGCGTGATTGGAAGGGCTGACGACATGCTAAAGGTGCGAGGTGTAAAGTTTTGGCCATCAACTGTGGAACATGCACTCTTAACTGTGGAAGGGTCTTCTCAAAACTATGAAATAATCGTTGATAGACCAGCGGAACTTGACATTATGACTTTACGGGTGGAGCCTAAGAAGGAACTCTTCGAGAATGTTGATGGAGACCTGTCAAAACTAGGATGGCTTCGAAAGGAAATCTCAGATTCCGTCAAGTCTGTTGTCACCGTGAAAGCACAGGTTGAACTGGTTCCTTACGGATCACTACCTAGGTTCTTAGGGAAGGCAAAAAGAGTTCAGGATCTAAGAGAGGAAAAAAGCTAAATCCACTATTCAATCGCCTTTAGCATCATATTAGAAGAATTCCCAGTTCATCTGATTCGGAAACTGCCTATTTCTTTCACGTGGTCCTGTCTTCGCTCGTGCTCGATGTTTCCTGAACATATGATTCAGTCATTCCTATGTGTCCTTTATAGCTCGAATATCTGTCTCATTAAAACTCTAATTTTCTGTTTTGAAATGACCAAAACACGTCAATTTTTATATTGCTGAATACAAATTAACAGAATGTACTTATCTTTGCTTTATTGGAAGGTGCGTTCAATAAGAAAAACAATATTCAAGAAACTTGAGGCTCAGGGACTAATAACAAATTATAATCGTTTCAGAAAGAACTTGCCTCCAAAACTTCCTAAAAAGGTTTTCATTTGCGATAAAACCATGAGAGAAGGTGAACAAGCTCAAACGGTTTTTCTTATCTACGTTGAGAAGGTTAAGTGGGACAAGCTATTGG
>DAOVQA010000134.1:0-3844 GCA_030628925.1 Candidatus Bathyarchaeota archaeon
AGTTTCAGAGAAGTATAATCCAAAACTGCTACCGCACCAATAGATAAGTCTTCCACGTAAGCTACGTCAACACCAGCAACAAAATGGATTTTTCTAGGCAGTACATCCTCAAGTATAATCTGTTTAGATAGCTTTAACTGCGTTTCATGTGCTTTTTCGATGGAAAAGCTAGGCTTCAAATAGACAGCACCCACTCTTTTCTACTTGTCTGCCTTTCTTGAAGCATATCTCCTTGTTTTTACTATTTTTTCAAAGTGTTCCATATGTTTTTCCAGCGAACTTCTCCGCACTTCTTGTGTTATGTCTCCTCGTGTGGTTTCAACAATCCTTCTGGCGATGTCACATTTTCTTCGAAGTCCAGGAACAAGCATGTATGCTTCATCCATACCCATGAGTTCCATGTATATATCATCCATTGTCTCTAGGCATTCTTGTCCTTTTTCTACATCTCCCTCACGCAAAGTATCCAGTGTCAATCGTCTATATTCTCCCACTACATCTGCTAGTCCAAGCACGTAATCAATCGAAGGCACATTGATCTCCTCTGGAGTTATAAATTTTGATTCTTCGATCAGGTTTAGAAAAATGTTCGCTTCGGAATATTCTTGGCATGCAGCGTTAAACAAGCCGCAGTAAATGATTTTTGGATATTGGATTGAGTTTTCATTAAGCTTTGAAATGATTTCCTTTGCTTCTTCAATTGTCTTTTTGGATTCGTTAAACCTTTTCTGATGAATAAGGAGTATTGCATGCTTGGAGAGGCTTGTTGCTTTTCGCATGTCTTTTTGAGCTTTTTCTCGCACTTTCTCTTTTTCTTCTAGCTCTTTCTTTATTTTCCTTAAGATGGGTTTTAAAGAGTGCATAGGCTTCACATCCAACACACTTTAGAATTGATGTGAGAGTATTTTATAGTATTGTTTAACAAAATTACTGATGGTAAAGTTTCTGTGCTTTTTGTAAAAAAGTTGTGTGTGAGAACAAATTAGCATTTGAGGTTTTTAGTCACTTTTTTATTCTGTTGGCGGTTTTTTCCACTTTTTTATGAGTAGCCTTTTTGCGTCCCTTGGTTTGAAACTTGCTTTAACGAATACAGAGTCTGAGCCTTTGAATGGGAACATGCTGTCTTCAGCCAAGTCCTTCGGTAGGTAAATGAGGTATTTGCCGTCTTTCCTGCGGAACAAACGTCCTCTTCTCTCGCTGACCATTTTGTTTACACCTTGCTTTAATCTGTGGTTTAAACCCTCGGACTAAGGAGTATGACAAAGGATTATTTAACTTTTCTTCTAATGTAAAACAAACAATTAACCTGAACCTAGAACAAGAATGACTTATTTACAACAAAAACTAACCGTCAGCGAATCTGATAGGTTTTTCAAGTTTGCTTAGCAGCACAACACGGCTTTCTTTTGATTCATCAGTTATATTGTAACCTGTCTCCTTTGCCAGCTGTATGGCAAATTCACGTATTTCCTTATGACTTGGCATGTTGCTGTAGCCCAGACGCAGTCTAGAAAACCCAACGTGCATGTAGGCTTTAGGTTCGATGTAAGTGGGACTGGCTTTTTCGAATAGTTTAGCGTAGGACTCTGCTTTTTTCATATTCAGCTTACGTACAGAAGTTATTCGAACAACTGTTGGACATTTGAAGCTGGGTAAAATCTCCAGGGTTTCCTTAAGCTTTTCCCAAGCTTTCGGAATCTGTGGGCGGCAAATCTGCTTGTACGTTTCTTTATCTGGGGCGCAAACAGAAATGTAGAGTTGCGTAGGTTCTTCACTTAATTCGGCCAAGGCTGAAGGCATTATCCCATTAGATACTAGAAATGTGGTGAACCTTCTTTTATGGAAGGCTTGGATTAGATCACCCAGCGGCTTATAAAGTGTCGGCTCACCTGTCAGGCTAATTGCTGCATGTCTAGGTTTCAATGCTTCTTCTAGCTTTTGCAAGTTCGTCTTAGGGTTTCCTTTGTATCCACTCAATATTCTAAGCTGAGCCTTAATGCTTCCTTCAACAATTTCCTCCGGAGGGTCCCATTTTGGCAATTTCATTTCGTTCCATGTAATCCCCATGTCGCCACTCTGGGCTCTCCAGCAGAATAGGCACCGTTGCGGGCAGTAAAATAAGGCCGGCGTCATCTGTATGCACTGGTGTGTTCTTATCCCGAAAAACTTCTGTTTATAGCATGATCTATCATGGATTAATGTTTCGTAGAGCCATCTACACCTTTTGACAGCTGAATGCCGGCCGACAAGGTGATATTTCTGCCGCTTTAGTGCCTGTATGAGCTGAGGGGGAACCAGAGTTTCCAAAAAATCACTTTCCCAAATTGTACATGATTCTTGAAGCATAAGGTAGTGAACTGATTTATAAAAACACACTACTTTTTCAAAAAGCTCATGAATATTCGCAAAAGAGATCTCAGGAGTGCGTATTCGAATGATTGACTGTAGGCGCTTTTCTTGTTTCAATGCTTGTATAGCACATCGCAGTTATTTGGCTTTCTTGAGTTTGATAATTATGTGCTTTAGAAGGGGGTGATTCTGTAGGTTCTTCTTGCATCAGAGTTTCAATGCTTTGATTTCTTCGCCAGTCATGTTCAGTTGTTAATGGCCTCGGCAGGATGTTTTTGACATTTCAGATCAGTAAGTTCCAGCATATATCAGCTGAAACCGAAGGTTCAAATCAAATACTACATGGATTCATCATTTTTTTACCCTGTTAATAGACCTCTTCTTATGATTCTTCCATTGACATAAATTGAAACATTGGTGCACACGTAAACGTACGGAAGTAAATAGCTTGGTAGAAGCCTCAGCTAGTTTTCAAAACAGTATTCTACTTTCTGAAAGTCAGCACAAAATTCGGCAACCTCTTTCTTGATATTTTCCGTCTGCTCTCCATCAATGACTGTTCTCTTAATTAACTCTGCAATTTTCAGCATTTCCCCTTTCTTCATTCCACGTCTCGTAACCTCACATGTGCCGATTCTAACACCGCAATCAGCAATTATGTTTGCACATTGGAGTTTTTCCGCTACAACTCTGCCCTGTTCATAGCTTCCGTAATCTAACAGCACTTGATGGGACCGGGTGAATCCTAAATGCTGACAAGTAACTGGCAAGCCATAATCATACAAAGCTTTGGCTAAAGTTTTCGAATTGCGAACTATTTGCTCTGCATAGGCTTTACCGAAATTTCGTATTTCAGCCAACGCCAAGGCTAGTGCTGCTATGCGATTCCAGTGAGCGTTATCTACAAAAGCTGGATAAATTTTGGTTTTTATGGTTTTTCCATGCTCCTTATCCGCCAAAATTATGCCTCCTTGAGGTCCAAATAGGGTTTTATGCGTTGAACCAAATAGGATGGATGCTCCTTCCCTTAATGGATCTTGAAACCGTTCTCCAGCAATAAGTCCCATAACATGTGAGCCATCAAATCCTACACACGCACCATTTTCTCGAGCAGCTCGGGCTAATTTTTTGACTGGATGCGGAAAAGTTATGAGACTTGCACCGAAAACTACGACTTTAGGCTTAACCTGTTTTATGACTTCCTCAGCTTGTTCAACTTTTATGTTCATGTCATGTTTTGAGAAGGGAAAGGCCACGGTTTTCAGTCCTAGAAACTTAGGCAAGCCGTCCTTCCAGATTCCTGGGTATCCACCATTTTCAGGGGAAATGCACATAAGTACGTCATCTCGTTTTGCGAAGTTGGCTAGGAAAATGAAATCCGCAATATGCCCAGAAAGAGGACGCAGATCTGCAGTCTCAGCTCCAAAAACTTCTTTTGCGATTTCTTCGCCGTACTGCTCAATATCGTCAATAAACTTTGTGCCCATGTAAAAAC
>DAOVQA010000145.1:0-3713 GCA_030628925.1 Candidatus Bathyarchaeota archaeon
AGGGTGACAAAGAATAACGGAATTATTCTTTTTTCCAGCTATTCTCCGAAAATTTGGCAAGCTCGTCTGGAATGGTTCAGAAAACAATCGCGGTTTGGTATTATAGGGGAGATTGATGAGGAGAAGACTTGTGATGGGATGATAGTGTGTAAGGACGGCTTTGTAGCTACCACTGTTAGTGGAAGCCAATTTGTTGGGTTGTTTGATGAATTTGGATTGAAGGCATCTATCATAGAAGTGGATGAGTCCAGTATTTTCTGTAAAGTCATCAAAAAGTAGCCTTTCATTAATGCGCGCAAAAACATAAAATACTTCTTTTGGCAAGATGAATGCGTCAGTGATGTTTTTGACCGGGAAAGATATTTTGGAAAAAATGAAACGAGACGAACTAGTGTTGTCTATGAGTTTAAGAGTTGGTATGGGGAATCCGTCAATCGAGGTTGCAAGCAAGCTTGGCTTTGATTATGTGTATTTTGATTTTGAACATGGTGTTCTTGAGATTGAAACTCTTGCACAGCTGATAAGAGAGGCTCGCCTCGCTGGTTTAGCAGTGTTGTGTCGGGTACCTGGACTCGACGTAGCTTTCGTTAATCGGGTTCTTGATGCTGGTGTCGACGGGATAATTTTTCCACATATAAAAACGAGGCAAGATGCAATAAAGGCTGTGGAATTAACAAAATATAGGACTCCAGAGACTTCTGTCGGTAAACGTGGATTTGAGCCAGATTACGGGCTTCTCAAACGTGACAATGAGAGCTGGGGCGAGTATTTCAGGAGGGTGAATGAGGAGACGCTGGTTGGACTAATGATAGAGGACAAGGAAGCCGTTGGCAACATCGAGAAGATTTTGTCAGTTAAAGGCATTGATTTTATCTACATAGGCAAGATGGATATGGCGTTATCTTATGGTGTTCCCTTTACACCACGGGCTGGAAGGGATGTTCCTGTTATCGAGAAAGCTGTTACAAAGATCTGTGTTGAAAGCAAGAAGAGAGGAATTCCTGTGAGGTTCAGTGTAGGTATAGCTCCAGAGGATGTCGTTGAAAACGTGAAGAGGTGGCTTCCGAAAGGAAGATCTCGCTTATTTATGGTAAACAACGTGACTCTCCTCATGCAAGGTGCCAAACACTACGTAAACACATTGAAAAAAGGCTTAGGGACAATGAGATAAGTGTCAAAAAGCTTTACAGTTTGATGATTTGAAATATACAATCAACAGTGAGGATTATGTGTTTGGATAATTACCCAAAAGAAACGGCACGATACAATACACGTAGTGAAGAGAAAGCTTCGATTGGAAAAATCGTAGATAGAGTAGCAAAAGCCGCCTACGACAATGACAGGGCATACGAGGGCTGCACACGTTGTGTGCTTGCTGCACTTCAAGAACATCTCCATCTTCTAGACGACGACAAAGCATATAGAGCCGCCTTGAAGGCCAGTACAGCTCTTGCTGCAGGAGTTGCTCGCAAAGGGGAGATATGCGGGGCTCTGACAGGCGCTATAATGGCAGTTGGCTTAGTTGTAGGCTCTGAGCGGCTAGATGATGATGAAGGTTATGTGAAGGCGATGGAAGTTGCAGCGAAGGTGTTCGACAGATTCAAGGATGACTATGGAACAGTCAGGTGTTTCGAGATTCAAGAGAAGCTGTTTGGAAGACATTATGATTTTTCTAGTTCTGAAGACGCTGAAGCGTGGTACAAAGACGGTGGCCTCGATAAGTGTCCCAGTGTATGCGCAGTATCTGCGAGAATAGGCGCAGAAACAATATTTGAACTTCGAAAGCAAAAACTAATGAAGATGAATATTCATGCAGCGAAGAAATAGGGAAGAGTAGAGAAGGTGATACTGTTATGGAATTGAAAGTCATACCTCTTGGTGAGATTCAGCCAAATCCATTTCAGCCGAGGGAAAGTTTCGAAAAGGAATCTCTGAAAGATCTTGCAGATTCAATCAAGGATGCTGGTGTTATTCAACCTATAGTAGTTAGACGCCGCGGGTTTAATTATCAGATTATTGCAGGGGAAAGGCGGTGGAGAGCTGCACAGATAGCTGGTCTTAAAGAAATTGTATGTATAGTTAAGGAAATTGATGATGAAAGAGTTTTGCTGGAATCTTTAATTGAAAATCTGCACCGGAGGAATTTGACTGATGTTGAACGAGAAAATGCGGTTTATGAACTGTGGGAGAACAGAGAGGAGTTTGGTTTCGAAAGCAAGTCGGAATTGGCAAGAGCAATAGGTGTTCCTTTACAAAATGTGGATAATGATCTTGAAGCTTGGGATTTCAGACATAATGAAGATGGGATTTCATCTTCGATCCCAACTTACATTATATCCCGATCTAGAGGCTTACCCGTTGAGGAGAGAAAAAAAATCGTTGAAAAAATACAAAAAGGCCAATTAAAAGCCCAAGAAGCTTATACAACAATCAAGGTTCTGCGAAAGGCTCCGGAAAGTATCAAGAAGGAGCTTCTGAAGTCGAAATCCCCGATAACTCCGAAAATGGCTGAAACTATAGTGACAAAATTGCCTGCAGAAGAAGAGCAAGAGCAGATTATCGAAGAGATCAAACAGTCAAAACTTACAGAAGATGAAGTTGAAGATCGAATCAGAGAAATTCAACGCACTAAAAAAGAAGATAAATCTCTGAGCACAAATGGGGAGGCTGAAAAGGGCACTGTTCACATAGTCGGTGAATACGACTGTCCACATTGCAGAAGACATTACATCATAAAATGCGACGGGAAACACGATTGGCTGGAATAGAACCCTAAAGAACCAATCTTTAACGTTGATGGCATCATGCATGCTAGGCTGAAAAACACCAACCAAAATGACATATAAAACACTACAAAACAATTGACTGTTTATCTTGGCGACAAATGAACGTTTGGAGGGATCATAACAACTGGTATGCTTGCTGGTCTTCTACACGATGGGTTGCAAGCTAGCATAAATAGCTAATGAACTTAAAGGCTTAAAAGCCAAGGAATCCCTCGAAATAATGTTTAAACGAGGTGTAAATTTAGATAAAACCACAGGATAATAACGAAGAGGGCTATTTATGTACAAACAGCTGTTCCTTAGAAGAGCTAAAGAGGGCCTTATGGAGAATTGGAAGCTCGATGAAATTGGAATCAACAGTGTTTCACATCAAAGGATGGAATGGAGCTAACTCAAAGAATTCTGGGGTAGATGAAATAAAAGGGGAAGAAATAGTTGTCAACCAATGAGAATGCCCAAAGAATCGTGGAATTGCAACAAAAGCTTTCAGCCTTAAGAGAGCAAAAGAACAAGCTGAATGGTGAAGCAGAAGAATGGGCGGAAAAAAGGGACAAGCTCAATGAGCAAACTAGAACTCTACGTGCCGAAATACGGGAAATAAGAAGCAGAAGAGATAAACTAAACGAAAAAGTCGATGACCTAAAGCAGCTACGTGAACACGCAAAAACCCAGATTAGTGAAAAAATTGAGGAAACAAAGCAACTACATCAACAAATTGCGATATTAGGCAAGAGAAAGCCTTCAAAAAGCCTTCAAACTCTGCAGAAAAAACTAGAAGGCATAGAATGGGAAATCCAAACTACAACTCTAAGCCTACAAGAAGAAAAAGAACTTGTTGATCAAGTCAACCAACTTGGAATTCAAATGAACATCTATAAAAGACTTGAGACTGTGCACAAAAAATTGCTTCACTTGCAGACTGACTTG
>DAOVQA010000141.1:0-3766 GCA_030628925.1 Candidatus Bathyarchaeota archaeon
AAAAATAAGCAGAAAGAACATGTTACCTAGAAGATGCGCTATGTCAGCGTGGACGAACATGGCTGTAAGAAGCTGCCAGTACTGCCCCTCAAAAACATAAGTGTTGTATTGCCCGTAGTGACTAACAACATAATAGTCTATCACAATAAAGTCCCCACTAAGTACAGCTGTGAAGAGGTAAACAACTATGTTCAATGCGATAATCACATAGGTAAGCATAAACTTGTTTTGTGTTCTAAACATGATTCTCTCATCTTTTATAATGTTCAATGATTTTCTGCTTGATCTTTAACGAGCTATCTAGTTCATTTTTCCCGAATTTACCGATCTTCACAACACTTATATTTAATCCCTTTTTCTCCACGCAATTCCTTACAGCTCGTTCCATGCCCTCTTGATCATGTCCAACAGCGATGACGTCTGGCTTAAGTTTTTCAACAACATTATTCACGCTGAAATCCTCATAACCAAGGAATGCATCATCCACAACTTTTAAGGATTCCACAAGGGCACGCCGCTGTTTTTCAGGAATAACAGGTTTTCTGTTCTTCCTTTTCTCAACAGTACTATCTCTAGCTACAATAACTATCAATTCAGCATTCGGCCCACCAGCTTTCTTTGCTTCCTCCAGAAACCTTACATGTCCAAGATGCAGCAAATCAAATACGCCAGAAGCTAAAACTACTTTCTTCTTTCTCTTTTCACCAGCCATTCGAATTTCACGGCTCCTAACAATTTTAACGCATCAAGTAAGCCTTCACAATAGGCAATGGAAGTCAAGCTTATCTCAAACTTCTTTTTATCCCTATAATATTTTGCATCTCCACAGTAGGCTTTAACATACTTCACAATCTCCTCAATATTTTTTTTGTCTATGTTTATCGAATCTTCCATGATTTCCATACTTTCTAAAGCATGTTCAGTAGAACCTATATACTTTGAGACAAGCTTCTCCAAGCTCATTCAATCATCTCCCTTAATTGTTCTGGGCCGCCAGTTAGGACTATTAGGGCTTCAGCTTCCATAAAATGAAGTTTGCTAGGGAAAATTATGCTGTGCGGTGGTTCTCCAAAATCATAGTCTAATAAATCTTTCAAAAAACCAGCTTTAATCGTTGGATCATTGGTTCCAGCTCTTGCTACGCCTACTGCAAGCGTGTTCATTGTAATAATTTTCTCTTTTCTCTTTTCTTCAGTCTTCAGGAGCGATTCTAATCCTTCGCGAATTTTCATAGAACGGTTTTTCTCAACATCAACATCTAACAGACAAAGAGTGTGAAGACCGAACTTTCTGTTCTGGGCGATAACCTCATAAGGTGTCTCTGAGGTTTGTGAAAAAGGTATTGTGACGCTTTTTCCAAACTTGTAGTTATGTAAGCCAGATAAGCCTATAACAGCGGAGATTATAGAAGCTCCGTGAATGATGCGAGTATTTATCCCAAGCTTTTCCGCATGTATCCTTAAAGCAACATGAGTAGTAGCTACAAGTGGATCACCTGGAACAAGCAAAACAACTTTTCCGCCTTCAGCAGCTGCCATGAGGGCTTTTCCATTATCTTCTTCAAGTTCTCTTCTTGAAACAACATGAAGTTTCTTGCCAGAAATCTTTTCAAGATTTTCCACTGAGAAATCAGGCATTAGATTTGTGTAGAGTTCTATGAAAACGCTGTCCGCTGTTTTCACTTCTTCCAAGCCACGAAGACTTATTCCCATTTCATCGCGTAAGCCTAGTCCGACAAAAACGAATTCACTCAAAGCTTATCCCTCTTAACCGAAGATAGGATCTGAAGTTTAAAACTGTTGGTTCCATGCGGCTGAGAGGTTAAATTTATTAAAGCGGGTTGATTGCATATTCAAACGTTACATGGGGGCCCGTGGCTCAGTAAGGTAGAGCGGCGGACTAACCGCTATGCGGGGTTAGGTTGAGGCTCTTAAGCATGCTCATGCAGAGACACCCGTAAGAACAATAGAGTTTTGCTGTTGTTTCGGGAAGGTCAGGGGTTCAATTCCCCTCGGGCCCGCTAGAAGATGCATTGTTCTGGAAAGCTTCGTTTTTTTGACATTCCTATGTAAAAATCAAGCGTTGAGACACTTAAAAAACACGTCTTCTCTAGTAATATTCGTGATTACGGAATATTTGTTAAAGTATTCTGTATTAATTAAACACTTGACAAAGATGAATGCGAAGTTAAAAAAGTTAGTTGTGATTCTAGCGATAACCACGGTTTTTCTTAGTTTCACAGACGTAAGCATAAAGCGAACCTTTTCGGATGACATTAGTGGAGAAATCGATTTATTCACGCAAAAAGAGCGATACAATGGAAAAGGTCCGAATACACCCAGTGACGCATTCGGCCTTGGAGATGTTGTTATCCTATACGCGTTTGTGACCTATAATGCAGTTCCTTCAGAAAATTCACTTGTGACATTCCACGTTGAGAGTCCTGATGATGCGTCTTTTGATCTTGCAGCTGAAACTAATGCAAGTGGAATTGCATTAGTTAATTTTACGGTGCCAAAAAAATGTGTTAACGCAAGCGATGTTTTTGGGGAATGGTTCGCGTTGGCGCAAGTGTTACTTGGAGGCCGTGTTTTTCAAGACACGTTGACATTTAATGTGAATCGAATCATAAAGTTGATTTCAGTAAGGACAATTGACGAAAACCTCACCCATCGAACCAGCTTTGGAATTGGAGGTGAAGTAGGGCTGGAAATTGCTTTAAGAAGTGTATCTATGTGTATGAAAAGTACTATGCTTGCCATAGTGATGCAAGATGAATTGAACGTTCCGATCAATCATCTGGAAATATGTGATTTTGAGGTACCGCCAAATGAAAAGTTAGTGTTTTTGTACTGCAAACTGCATATTCCAAAGTGGGCGCATGTCGGCACAGCAACCATTTACGTATCTGCATTAACTGCACAAATAAATCAGAGCGGAGTCCCATATTGTCCAGCAATATCAACGGACTTCTCTATTACCCTGTTTGAACCGCTAACCCTTGCTTTTCACGATGTAGCGGTGATAAACGTTACTCCCTCAGCAACATCCGTTGAGTCTGGTCAGCCTTTATGCATAAGTGCTGCGGTTAGGAATGAAGGCACAGAGGTTGACGGTTTTAATGTAAGTGTCCATCTTGATGATGTGCTTGCAGGAACTTTGGAGGTTGCAGCGCTTTCTCCGTATTTCAAAGCAACTTTGAACTTCACTCTTGACACTTCTCTGTTTGATGTAGGAAACTATACAATAACCGTCTCTATTCCTTGTTTAACCCAAGAAGCAGATGTTACTGACAACACATTCATTGATGGAGTAATTGAGATTAAACCTGAAGTGCCTACTATTATTCATGATATTGCAATAATTGACGTTGACGTTTCAAACAACAGTATTTACATTGGTGACTTGCTAGAAATTTATGTAAGTATTGTAAACAAAGGAACCGAAACAGAAACGTTCAATGTAAATGCGTACTACGACTCATTATTGATTGAAAGAATACAAGTGAACACTCTTGAACCAGCGGCTCAAGTGACGTTGGTTTTCATATGGAAGACGAATTCTGTTCCTGCAGGCTTCTATAAAATAGCTGCTTCAGCTCCTGTTTCCGATGATGTTAACATTGAAGATAATTTTTATGTTGATGGTGTTGTTGAAGTTAGGGTTAAGTATCCTCCTCTCTTGGTTCACGATGTTGCAGTTTTGAGTGTTTTGCCTAATTCAACGTTTGTGTATGTGGGTGGGGTTGTTGAGGTTTTGGTTGTTG
>DAOVQA010000087.1:0-5174 GCA_030628925.1 Candidatus Bathyarchaeota archaeon
ACGTATTTGGGGCTGTCGGCTAGCTTGGTCTAGGCTCTTAGCCTCGGGCGCTAGGGACCCCGGTTCAAATCCGGGCAGCCCCATGAAGATTTTCGAGTTGTAGGTTTGCTCATTCAGTTTCTTCGTTACCGTTGCCGTCATAAGTTTGGTATTAGTGATTACAGTTTTGTTAACAGTTTCCGAAGGAAGAACTAGAACAAGCACTAATCATCTTCATATTGCTTTGATTGACTACTGGGTTAGCTTCACGATCTTTGTAACTTTTGGTGAATGAGGATTTTATATTGAAAATTGTTTGTAAACTGGATGTCCTTTAAACCGTAGTGTCGTTTCTGATTTTTCTACGGTTCCACTTGGTAGTCTCATGCAAATTGAGCTGACAATGGCTCCATTTGGGATGAAACGTACGCCATCTAATAACTCGCCTTTCGTTACGCCGGAGGCTGCAAAAACTAGTTCGTTGCCCTTTGCCAACTCGTTTTCATCATAGGTTCTATCGACATCAACACCTTCCGCTCTCAGCCTGTCCAAACGGTTAGCATCATCCTTCTTCTCTTTCCAAACCTTCACAAGCATAGTGCCGCTTAGGCATTTTACAGCAGTCGCAGCAATGGTGGCTTCAGGTCCAGCCCCAGCACCCACAAGAAGATCAATCCCTGAATTAGGGTCACATGTTACAACCGCCCCTGCAATATCACCGTCAGGAATCAGAATTATTCTTACACCTAGCTTTCTCAGTTTTTTCAGAATCTCCAGATGTCTTTCACGCTCTAACATTATGACGGTGAAGTTTTGAAGAAGCAAATTCTTTGCCTGAGCCACTGCACGGACAATTTGTTCAATGGACATATCTAGGGAAATCTTGCGGATTGAGTGGTGATCAGTTGCTACTTTGAAGTAGTATCCGTCATCGGGGAGTACTTGAAAACAGCCAGCAGGTGCGCAGGCGAGAGCTGAAATGGCGTCTTTTCTGCCTTTGGAAGAAGCTGTTGATCCGTCAACAGGATCTACTACAAACTCGACTTTTGGGCCTTTTCCTGTTCCAACTTTTTCTCTGTTCATAAATGCTGGCGCATTGTCTTTAGGTCCTTCACAGGAAATGATTTCGCCGTCAACATCGGTTTGGGCTAGCACTGCTCTTGAAAACTCAACAGCCTTTTCGTCTATCAAATTGGGGTTTCCTTGACCGATGTGTAATGCAGCTCCAACAGCTGCAGCAGTAGTAATTCTAGTTAAGGAAGGTGCTAAAGCTCTAAGAGAAACCAAGTTCACATGCTCCTGACAGGTTAATAACGTTGGCTACTTGTAAATCCTTTTCGGCTTTCCCAGAATCCTCTGATTTAAATCTTCGATGCCTAGCCCATGCTTCTTTGAAAGGATACGCATTGAATTTCTGACTTTTGTACCTCCTTTTTCAGCAAGCTTGTCTTTCAGCAAAAGGTCAGAGTCCAAATCTGCGTATTGTATATTTTTGACGGCTGCTGCCAAATGGGCTGCTGCAGCTATGCCTATTCCCGATTCACCCATACATCCAACCATGCACGGTATTCCAGCAGCTTCAGCAATACTGGCGATTTTCTTGCCTTTTAGTATTCCTCCACTTTTCATCAGCTTAATGTTTATCAAGTCTGCTGCTTCTGCTTTGATCAAGCGTAAAGCGTCTTCAGGTGAATGCACGCTTTCATCAGCCATGATGGGTATTGGCGAGTGCTTCCTAACTTTTGCCAAGTCTTTCAGGTCTTTTGCTGGAACTGGTTGTTCGGCGAATTGGATGTTAAATCGTTCCGTCTTGTTAAGAACATTTATGGCTTGCTTGGGTGTCCATCCCTGATTCGCATCAAGTCTGATTTCTATTTCGTTGCCTACTGCTTTGCGAATGGATTTGATGCGTTCAACATCTTCGATGGGATCTGTTCCAACCTTCACTTTTAGGGCTTTGAAGCCTTTCTTAATGGCTTTGACGGCGTCTTTGGCCATTTCTTTTGGAGATTTGATGCTTAGGGTTATGTCTGTTAGGACTTCTGTGCGGTAGCCGCCTATTAGCATGAAAAGCGGTTTTCTAGCGGTTTTCCCTAAGATGTCATGTAGCGCCATGTCTACAGCTGCCTTTGCAGCTGGATTCTGCTTAACAGTTGAGTTCATGAGTTCAATGTTCTGCTCGATTCTTAGGGGAGACATGCCAATAAGTTTGGGTGCAATTTTGTCTAAGGTTTCAATGACTGTTTTGGGGTTTTCATTTGTCACTCTCTGCGAAGGTGATGATTCACCCCAGCCAACCACCTCGTAGTCTGTGAGTATCTTGACCACTATGTTGTGGCTTTCAATACTAGTTCCGGGTGCAATTTTGAAAGGTTCCTTGTAGCGTAAAACAACCGAGTAGACTTCAATCTGTTGGATTCCCAATTTGCAAACACCAAGAAACACGTTTCATATGCTCTACGGAAAAACTTTACTGCGGTTATTCAGCTGTTTTTCTTTTGCGTCTTCTTAATCCCTTAAACCTCAGCTTTGCCGTCAGGATTTTCTCGGAGCCAAACAGTTTCGCTGCAACATAAAGCACTACGACGGTAAAGATTGACACGTATACGATGCCTATGACAGCTGTTAGGTAGTCGCCGGTGAAAGCTACTTTGGACGCTAACATTGGATGTGTGAATGGTATTGCAAGTAAGACAATCATCAGAGGAAATGGTAAGGCGTAGATGTCAGTGAACATCATGAAAATCATTGGGAAAATCAACAGCATCGACAGAGGCCCTACTAATGCTTGGGCGCCTTTCACATCTTCCGCGAAAATGGATATTGAAACTGTTAATGCCAATCCTGAAATCAGTGACACGAAGAGTGAGGCACCAAGAAGCAAGTAAGATAATGGTGTTGGTGCTAATCCTACTGTTGCAAGGTCTACCCCGATTTCGGTCGGCATGGCGCTTGTGAAAGAACCCATGTAGTAATTGAAGCCTATCATGTAGACAATCGCTCCGACAACTGCTACAAGAATGGAGCCCGTCAGTTTTCCAGCTAGAATTGTGAATCTATTGATGGGCAGTGTTAACAGAGTTTCCAGTGTTTTTTCCTCCTTTTCTGAAGCAACGGAAGTAGCTGCAAACTGCATCGCAAATATAAGTAACATCATTATGCCTATGGGCATGCCTATGGACTGCAACATAACTAGCCCAAAAAGCGCGTCTGGACTTATGGGAATGTTCTTTCCTTTAATAATTGATTCGTGGTGTGCAATAAACGGGTTTGGAGCTAGCCATCTCTTGAAGCTCTCTATGAAGGCATATATAACCGAGGAACTGGCCGATTCAGTTATGCCTCCACCTCTAAACACTATGTAGACATTCATTTCAGCTACCAAGTGATTGGTAATATTGTAACTGAAGCCTTGAGGTATAACTATGAGCGCAGTAGCGTTTGATTCTTGAGCATAAACTGCGGCTTCATCCAAGTTTACAGTTTCAATTTCATCAACTGTGATGCTTCGGTTTTCCAAGAACTCTTTGAAAATATAGCCGATGCTGCCATTGGCGTCATGATCCATAATGATTATCGAAATGTTTTTCATGCTTTCTTCTGTTGCTTCCATTGAAGTTTGAACTGCGAATCCCATTAGTGGAAACACTACTAACGGGACGATTATCATGCCTAGGAGGAGTGTTGGATTTCTAACTAGCTCCTTAACTTCCTTGACAATGATGTTGAATAAGTCTCTAAGCAAAACCAACCACCTTTGAAAAAACTTCTTCAAGATTTGCTGCTTTCGCCTTTTTCTTAAGTTCTGTTGGAGAGCCTTCAGCTACTATTTTGCCTTTGTTTATGAGAGCAACTTTGCTGCATAGATACTCCACTTCAAGCATGTTGTGACTTGACAGAAGCACGGTAACTCCTTCTTGCTCCACGTATTGCTTTATGATTCCTCTAACATGAACGGAATGAAGAACATCTAATCCGCTGGTTGGTTCATCCAACAGTGCAAGTCGAGGCTTGGTCATGAGGGCTCTCGCAACGAGAAGACGTCTTTTCATACCTTTGCTGTACGTTTTCACCTTATCTTTAAGACGTTTTTCTAACCCAGAAATCTTTGATGCAACCTCAACAGTTTCTCTAACCATCTCTTTATCTTCAATGGTGAATTTAGCCATAAACTTCAGGTACTCATGGCCTGACAAGTTTTTGTAGGCTCCCGCTTCTTCAGGAAGATAGCTTATAAGCCTGCGGATCTCAGCGGCTTGGCTGACGACGTCACGGCCTAGCACTTTCACTGAACCTGAAGTAGGCTTTAGCAACGTTGAGATAATCCTAAGTGCAGTTGTTTTCCCAGCTCCATTCGGACCGATAAGACCGAAAATTTCTCCGTGCTTAACAACAAAGCTTAAACCATCCAAAGCATGAACGTCACCGAAAACCTTAACCACATCAGCTGCTTCAATAGTCAAACTCAATCCCATAGACCTCGAAGGCGTTAACATTTCATTTGATAGTTAAAGGTTATGGTTCATCCTAATATCCATTATCAGCTTAAAAGATTGCCATGCATTACCAGAACTGCTGATTCTACAGCATTTTAGGGCGTTGACGTTGGCATTCGACCCCGGTATCCTTTGTAGCAGGGGGCATGAGAATGTTCAAAAACTTCTTGTCTACCATAAAGAACCCGGGTGTTTTTGTTATCCCACTGATTTTCCCTTGACTGCGAGGTTGATATCGACACTATGAATGCGCCTAGGATGATGATTACCGCGAGAGCCAGGGCTAGCTCGAATTTTCTTTTCATAATTCAACCTCCACAATATTATATGTTGAAAGCGGCAAATAAGGTTTTATTTGTTGGAAATTTTCTCATGAAAAAATGTTTCTAGTGGGCCCGGTGGGAGTTGAACCCACGATCTTCGCCGCTTCCTCCAGAATGTTCACTGTGTGAGGGCGACGTCCTAACCAACTAGACCACGGGCCCTCTGTATAATCATTCATAACCTATTTTTGTAGTTACCCCTCATAATCTTTGCTGTTTTTCAGAAAAATAAAGTAAAATGCTTCATCTCTGACGAGAACATGGAAAAATTAGATGGATAAAGAGTAAATGACTTGGTGGTTTAGTTTGCCTGGAAAGCCATAAGCAAACTACTCTTCTTTCACGGTTATGCCTCTTATCTCCTTGACCCATGGGA
>DAOVQA010000075.1:0-5819 GCA_030628925.1 Candidatus Bathyarchaeota archaeon
AATCGAAGTGCCCACAAGAAAAAACGAGTTGGTTTTTCCACAAAAAACGCGAGAGTGAACGGCTCCGAAGCGTCAGCTAGCTGAGTAACACGTGTTGTGGGTCCCTGGGATTTGAACCCTAGACAAATGGAGATATCTTCCGATTCCCTTCCCGCAAATTCCTCTTTTTGCGGCGCGCGCATGGTAGAATTTCAACCCCACACACGCTTGAGGAATAGCTACTGCAGAGGGGTTTCCTTTAGG
Source organism: Candidatus Bathyarchaeota archaeon (assembly GCA_030628925.1). Lineage (GTDB taxonomy): Archaea > Thermoproteota > Bathyarchaeia > Bathyarchaeales > Bathycorpusculaceae > SOJA01. The sequence goes on from DAOVQA010000075.1 coordinate 244, forward strand.
TAGCGCTTGATATGCTTCCAGGCCTTGTCCCGTCTCTCCATCCAATAGGTCGAGTCCGGAAAGCGCATTGTGGCAGCTGTTCCCCAGAAGATTTCCATGGCCCGTATCGCTGCCTGGAACAGCTCCAACTGCCCCAGCTGTTCCTCAGGTATGGATCGCATCTCCGTGTATCCCTTTAACAGGGCGTCCCGATATGCAGGCCATACATCCTCTCCTTCCCAGTCAGCTAAGGGCATGGCCAAATCATACATCCAATAACCGAATCCTGCATCGTCGAAGTCGATGGCCCTAGCCTCCCCGTCGTGGAACAACACGTTGGCCTTCGTCCCCAGATCGGCATGGATCAACCCGTAGACGTTCGACCCCTTGCCCCAGTCCTCCATGACTTGCTCCACTCGCATGGTCACCTCCTGGAAGACCTCGAAGTATCGCCGAGGTATCCTCGGCCACACCTCGCCTGCGGTGTAGTTGGTGCCGGTGTCGTCCCCCCAGAGACCGTTGCGGTCATAGTGTCTGCGCACGAAGCCCGGGGGTGGTCTCCAGCTCGACGCGTGGTTGTGGAGTCGAGCCATGAGCCTGCCTATAGCTTTCATGTGCCACGGGCGGACGAGCTTCGTGACCATTCTTCCTTTCACCCATCGGAGGAGGGAGCACCGCCTCGCCCCGGGCACCCCGGGGACCGAGACCTCCACAGATAATTCTCCCTCTATCGTAGCGATGGGTTGCGGCACTGGAAGCCCCGCGTCGAATAGAGCATAGAGCCACTCCAACTCGGAGTCGACGGCACCATCATTCTGGTAGCCCGGCCAGTGGAGCCTCAGCAAATAACAGTTGTCGACGTAGAGGCTCCCCTTCATGGGCGTTGGATCCACGGTTTTCACCCGATACATGGTGTTGCCAGCGTCGACGATGACCCTCAGGCGAGCCTCAGTAAATCCGAAAGCCTTGAGGGCCGCCCGGGCAATCCGCCCAGTCCTCCGCAGCTTTCCGCGAGGAGTAAGATCTTCATACGCTTTCATCTCATCCACCTTATTCCATCGCTAAGAAATTCCAAGGGTTAAATGATTCGGTTGCTTAAAGTGATTAGAAGCTTACAATCACTGTTAACGGCGCGTGCAATACTCTAGTTTTATGACTTGTGGAAACCTAGGTAGAGAAGCTTCAAATATCTAACTTTCTTTTCCTTACTCGTATGAGACTACCAATTCAAGTTCAAGGAATTTTATTCAGGAAGATTAATGGAGAAATACAATATTTGCTTCTGAAGAGAATTCCAAGTATAGGAAGATTCTGGCAACCTGTGACTGGAGGGTTGGAGGAAGGAGAAACCAAAGTGGAAGCTTTAGAAAGAGAAGTGAGAGAAGAAACTGGGATTAAGAACATTGTAGGGATTATGAAAGATATTTACTATGATGAGTTTTTGGATTTCTTCAAACGAGAAGGTTGCCAACGTCTTATAAAAGAATATGTATACGGTGCTGAGGTTTCTTCAAACGAGAAAATTGCAATTAGTAGAGAACATTCTGAGTATAGATGGTGTGGTTTTGAAGAAGCTCTTAAGTTGTTGAAATGGAAGGGGAATAAAGAAGCATTGGAAAAACTAAATGATATTCTGACTGTGTAGAAGTGATCAAATCTTATACTCTGGTCTTATGACTTGTGGAAGAAACTTCAATCTAGCAGACTACATCAGTTGTAAACTAAGATTGGCAGACTTCTATTTTTCCTGTACATTATGATTACTAGTAGTGTTGCCAACATGAATAATGGCATGATAAGGAATGATGGGAATTCTGGAATTACAAGTTGATCTGGATATCCGTCATCCATTACAGGGTGAGGATAAGCATCATTTTCTGGATAAATTCCGATGTCATGATATGATTCCAAGAACTCTGGAACAGCAAAAACGGTTTCATTCATATATTGTTGTACTAAGGGTGTTGAAAAATTGAAGGCTTCCTCAATTGAGACAAATCCATTGCTATCCAAATCTGCAGTTGAATTGCACAATGCGTTTGTGAAATAGTAGTTCCAGACACTTCCTATTATTGGAAGCCCTTCCTCTTCAAGACCAGCCCAAGCAACCTCATCTGCAGAGCAACAAGCTAAGGAGATGTGAGGTGAAGGGTCATTTTTGATGGGTTTAATAAATTCTTCTGCAGAACAAGTATCAACCATAAGAATCTTTTTTGACGTATTCAGTTTTTCCCATTCAACAGGAAACCAATCATTCCATAGAAGAACGTTACGCATCCACATTCCATGTGTGAATATGTATAACAGAACGATGTCATCGGAGTCTGTGTTGTTAACCAACCATTCGACTGTTTCCTGTACAACTGAAATAGTGAGATTGTCATGTACAACGTATATATGGTCACTTTGCCAGCCTAAGCTGAGTAGAGCTGTTTGCATTCTTTCAGAATTTATGAACTCAACGGGCAAATCGGACCATCCTTCAGGAAACTCGTTCATCTCTAGTAATACAGCCCATCCACCTACACTTGCGTCATACGTTGTTTCGGCAAGGTCACCCTTAACAGAGAAATCTCTTATACCAGAAATCTTGGTGACAGCATGAGAAAATGATGTTAAGAACAAAGCAACGATGGCTATTGCAACAAGTTCTATCTTCATCTTATCTCTATTGTACTATTGAAGACAGGGAATAATTAGCGTTTCTCCACTCTCCTGTTAAATGACCTATTCGTCAATAGCGAAATTCTGTGACTAGATTAGTTCTTTTGGTTCAATTATATGTTTTTCCGCATTATTACTATATTATATGAAAATCATAATCCTAGCGCGCGTTATACACAAAACAATAGGAAATCAGAAAACCCCAGTTCAAGCTCATTTCCCAGAACCCAGCCAGTATTGAGGAGCCGGGGATGGGAATTGAACCCATATATAGCAGCTCTGCAGGCTGTCGCCTGAACCGTTCGGCCACCCCGGCACTGCATGAAATTTTGTTAATTTGACTGTAATAAACGTTGTTTAACTAGGCTTTGTATCTGCCCTTCTTGAGAAACTGTTTTTCATATATCTCCTTAACCTTTTGTATAGTGTCTACCTGTTCAGCAGTTTTGTCTGTCCTTATGCGGCTTATTCTTGCGAAACGTAAAGCCATGCCACACTTGTATTTTGAGCTTTTCTGAATTTCGTTGTACAATACCTCAACAACTACTCTGGGAATTACAACTACTCTTCTGCCCTCCTCTTTTATTGCAAGGTCTTTAAGCCGCTCAGTTATTTCAATAATCTCCACGTCTGTCAATCCCTTGAAAGTTTTACCTACCGTCAGAAACTCACTTGTTTCAACGTCGCGAACAGCTAGGTAATAGTTTGAAAGCCACTCATGTCTTCGACCGTAACCGTATTCAGCTGCAACAATAACTAAATCTAAGGGTTCAAGAACAGGCTTTATTTTAAGCCAACGTTTTCCACGTGTTCCAGGCGTGTATTCACAGTCAAGCTTCTTCGCTACCAATCCCTCATGTCCAGCATCCACTGCCTTTTTCAGGAATCCTGACGCTTCTTCCACGTTGTCTGTAACCAATTTTCTTGTCAAAGGTATTTCCCCAGCGGTTTCAGCTAAGATTCGTCTCCGCTGTACGTAGGGAAGCGAAATCAGGCTTTCTCCATTCAGGTATAGGATGTCAAACAGGTAGAGCTTAACGGGAATTTTTCGGATCATGTCTTCTATTGAGTGAACTCTTCTGAATCTCCGCATCAAATGTTGGAATGGAATCGGGTAGTCTTGGCTGTTAACAGCTATAACTTCACCCTCCAAAATCGCCCTTTCCACAATCACGTTCTTTCGAACTGTTTCAACGATTTCTGGCAGACTTACTGTCACATCTGTCAATCTTCTGCTGAAAATCCTCACGTCACCGCCACGTCTGTGAATTTGAACTCTTGCTCCATCCAGTTTATACTCAAAAGCAGTCTCACCACCATGCTCACTCAAGGCTTCAGCAATGTCACTTGCTGTTTGAGCTAACATTAGACTGACAGGTCTAAAAACCCTAAATCCAATCTTCAGCAGCCCTTCTTTGCCTTGGCTTTTTGCTATAGCTGCAACCTCTCCCACATCACCTGTAGCCATGCTTGCTTTTTGCACAATCTCCAGCGGAATTTGAAAGCCTTTGGAGACCGCTTGCTCCATCAAACCCGAGTGGAAGCCAGTTCGCATCTCACCTATGAATATTTTCACTAGATATTTTGCTTCAAGGGGTGAAGTCAGTCCTAATAGAGCCTCGATAAGCCGTTCCTTTTTCTCTTTTGAACCTGACCCAGCGGTTTCAGCAATAACCTCAAAACTGTGTCTAACCTCCATTATTGTTAGCTTTCTATCAAAAAGCGATAACTGCTTGTGAATTTTACTGCATTCAAAGAGTACCTTTGTAGCCGAACCTACATCGCCGGTTTCGCCAAAGGCTTCAATGAAAACTTTCCAGTCAGCCTTTGTTATACGCTTTATGATTCGGCCTAAGGTTGCCCAGCTCACATTAAGAGTTCGTTGGCTCCATTTCGGAAAAGGTCTTCCAATAATCATTGACACAGCAGGTTCAACCTCTTCCGATTCCAGATTCCTTAAGAACTCTGAAACAAGGCTTGTCATAAGAAGTCGCTTGCTTGTAGCTTCCAGTTTCTCACAAAGCTCTGACAAGGCTTCAAAAGATGTAGACATGACATTAACCCTTGAAAGCACTAACAAGCTTCCATGTTATCATCTCAGAAGAATAAATATTATTTTAAAAGCTTCCAGAAAAAGCAATTTGATAGGCAGCTTTCTTGAAATGACTTCTTGCCTTAGAATGATTCCGCCAGCTTCTTTTTCACTTCTTTTATCTTCTTCTCCAACTCTTCAACTTTCTCTTTGTTTTCCAAGGCTCTATAACAGTCTCTTGCGTATTCCAATGCACTTACACCAAATCTGTCAAAACCTTTCTTGAAGGATAGGTCAGCAGATTTCATGAAATATTCAAGAGCTGCTTCATGGTCCTTGAGCATGTAGGCGCACTCGCCTGTTTTGTAAAGCATGGATGTAGCGTCAAAGAAGTTATTTGCTTTCAGGTATAATTCCCAAGCTCTTAGAAAATTTTCTTTTGCTTCTTCGTACTTACCTAACTCGTAAAGTGCATATCCATCCTTATGCAGTTTAACTGGATCTTCCTTCACTTTCTCTTCGCTCATGACAGCCAACTCACAACTTGCTATTACTCAACATCAAACTCCCATTTAGATTTTCCCATCATCAAACAAACAAAAAACATTCACATATCAAGTGGAGATGTCCACCGCGCACCCTCATTTTCTTAATAACGAAACATGAACGTTTCTCAAGTCGATTTCATTAATTCTCTAGAAAAGGAAAAATTTCTGCATAAACATTTAGAGCTTGTTTGATCAAAAGTAGAATAAGGGGCTGAAAACACTGATTAAATGGAGCAAACTCATGTCCCTCAAATGTGTTCAATGTGGCTTAAAATCTCCGCTTTATCCACCAAAGAGCAAGTGTGAAAAATGCGGAGGAGCACTAGAATACGAGAGTATTTCACCTGAAAGCC